>JBQCEJ010000419.1:0-16883 GCA_051960355.1 Verrucomicrobiota bacterium
TTTTGTCTTTCAGCCATCGGGATCGGCTTAAGAAGTCCAGGTCAACCCTTGCGCGACAAGCTTCCCTCCTTCGCCGACGCAAACAGCAGAACGCAATTCATCCCGCTGTTCGTTGCCTTTTCTGTTTGGATTCTGGCCAGCGAGATCGCGGTTGAAACCTGGTATCGCATGCACGAGGCGCGAATGCCGGCACCACAGCAATGGACCATCGCGTGGCCCAGTGCTAATCCCACTTTCAAAGAAGCGCGATTGGCCGAACCGACGCGACAGATTCTGCGTTACGACGGAGGCACCAGTGCAACCTGGGACGAAAATGACCTTCACTGGCAAGCGATCTATTTGCGATGGAACGCAGGCCGCACGGCGTTGCACCTGGCGCAGAATCACACTCCGGCAGTCTGCCTCACCGCGGCCGGACACACCCTGACGGGCGGCTCAGAATTGGAATGGATTGAAGCGGGCGATTTGCGTCTGCCCTTTGCGGTTTATGAGATGTCGGACACATCGCAGCCGGTGTTTGTTTTCTATTGCTTGTGGAACGATCGCGCCAATCAGCAAGGTTTCGAGACGATGGCCCTCAATTACGGCGCCCGATTGACGCCCGCGCTTCAAGGTTTGCGCAATCCCGGCCAACGTTCACTTGAAATTGCCATCACCGGAATTGCCGATATCAACTCGGCGAGAAATGCGGTGAGCAATGCGCTCCAAGGAATGGTCGTTTTGGCGAATGGCAAGCAAGCGACCGCCTTGTGGAAATGATTCAGCACACGGATATGAACGCCCAAAAATGGTTTTGGAATCGGTGGACACTGCTTGCCTTTGGCGTGCTGCTGGTGGCGATTGCGTGGGGCGGACGCCGTCCGTACCATCTTTACAAAGAGCGCCATTCGCTGAAACAAGCGCAGAGCTTTCTTGCGAGCAAAGACTATCGCAACGCCTTTTTAAGCGTGAAGCAATGTCTGACAATCAATCCCAGCAATGCGCCGGCTTGCCTTGTCATGGCTGAATTGGCGGAACTATCGCGATCGCCGGCCGCTCTGGATTGGCGTCGCCGCCTGGTGGAACTGCAACCGACTGTTGAAAATAAACTGGCTCTCGCACGCGCTGGAGTGCGTTTTGAGAAACCGCCTTTTCCAGCCGCGCAAGAAGTTCTGTTCAATCTGCCCGCCTCGGCGACCAATCTCCTGCCCTATCAACAGGTCGCCTTGGAACTGGCGCTCAAGCTGAACGATTTCCCCGCGGCGCAGGCGCATTTGGAAGCGGCATCGCGCCTGGATCCCACCAACAAATCGTTTATCCTGAATCTTTCCGTGCTTCGCCTGAGTTCCACCAACGTCGGCATTGCCACAGCCGCGCGGTCCACGCTGGAAAGCTTTTGTCTGGATACGAATCTCGCAAGCGTGGCCTTGCGATCGCTTGTAACAGATCGATTGGCCCGCAATGATCTGGCTGGAGCTCAAAAATTTTCAAAACAGTTGCTGGCGACCGCACAAGCGAACACGGCCGACCGATTGCAGGATCTAAGCATTCTGCAGAAAGCTGAAAACCCGGAACTGATTCCGCAACTGAAATCACTCCAGGAACGAAGCAGCACCAACGGAGCGGCGGCGGCTGATGTGGCGACTTGGATGATGACGCACGACCTTCGCCTGGGAGCCTTTCAGTGGATGACGAATCTACCGCCCAGCATCGCTTCACAAGGTCCCCTTCGGCTGGCGTTGGCAAACTATTTCGTGGCCGAAAGCGATTGGGATGGTCTGCGCAGCTTCACATCGCATGGTGATTGGGGTCAGGTCGATTTTCTCCGCTCAGCCTTTTTATCGCACGCCTGGTTTGAACTGGGAGACGAATTTGTAGCCAGCAGCGTTTGGAAAACGGCAATCAGCAACGCCGGGAAGCGTTACTCCGCCCTGCTGGCGTTGTTCAATCTGGCGCGCAATTGGCAAATGACTCCAGCTTGCGAGGATTTGCTGGCGCGCATCTGCAAAGAATTTCCCGGTGAAACCTGGGCGTGGCGAGAGTTGGAGCGCCGCTATTTCTCAGCCGGCAAGACGTCCAGGCTGAAACAGATTTACACCCAACGTCTGGCCTTTTCTCCCAAGGACGTCAGCCTGAAAAACAATGTGGCGGCAACCAGCCTGCTGCTGAACGATGACTTGCCACGGGCGCACCGACTGGCCAAAGAGGTTTACGATCAAAGACCGGAAGATGCCGTTGTGGTGTCCACTTACGCGTATTCGCTCCACCTGCAAGGCCGCACTCAGGAGGGCTTGGCCGTTTTGGATAAGCTGAAGCCACAATCCTTGGAAGCACCGGCAGCCGCGCTTTACTACGGCGTGCTGCTCTCGGCCTTGCACGAAACCAACCGCGCGACCCAGTTCCTGAAGATCGCCGCAAAAGCAGACCCATTGCTGCCCGAGGAAAAGCGATTGCTGACGTCCGCGGCAGAAAATGCGGAACTCAGATTAAAAGAATAGCTCCTTCTTAATTGCGCATCGACCGTTGGACCGTTGAGCAACTGCCACGAGTCAAATGTCCGCCGCTTCGCTGAAAACAGGGAGCGGCTTTTTTTCGATCAGAAGGTGTGAATTGCTGCCGAACGGAGGGGGAACTGAACCTGGACTTTGATTTCGGAAGCCTGCTGCTCGCAGTTCCAAACCTGCGCCACTTTGAGGCCGGGCTTCGATTCGTAGTTCGGACTGAGCGGAAGTAAAGACCGTGCGTTCAATGCCGGGTTGACCGGCGCTTGGAAACAAACTTCAACATCCCGACCAATCCACCAAATCCCAGCAAGCTGCAGATCGACGGTTCAGGAACCGGAATGCCGCTGAACTGGGCGAGGAAGTCGATGCCGTAAGACGTTCCTGTTTGCAATTGCCAATTGGGACTGACCAGCGAGCCCGTGTTCAACCAGTAATCGTTGTAATCCAATCCGCTGGTGGGACCGCTACTGGACAGAATGGTGCCCGCCGATTGATTGAGGCCGATGCCGGAGAAAGTGATGGACCATGTAAACTCGGAGGGCACATTGACACCTCCGCCCGGTTCGCTCGTCAGGTCGAATGTTACGAGCGCATTCGTCTGCAGCGTCGCATTAAAGGTGTCCGGAACTGAAAACAGCCCACTGTCCCAGATCTGTGTTCCAGGCGCGGCGTAACCGGAAACCGTGGCTCCGTCGTTCTTGTACAGAATCACCTGCGCTTGTTCGCCACCCAGGAAATTGGAACCGTAGTACTCAAACTTGAAGCTGGTGAGGTTTGCCCCCACGCCACCCGCCAGAACAATCTGGTCACCGACTTGTTGATTGCCGGAATTGAAGAATCCAAGGGGCGAACTCAAATTGTCGAATAACAGATCGGCTCGGGCAATATCGGATGACATCGCGCCACAAAGGATCATCCCGCAGTATCCGAACAATTTCATTGAGGACATTTTATTTCGTTTGAGGGTTGCTTGACCGCCTAACCAATAGTGCCGACTTGCAGTTGAAACTGTCAATTGGGAAAGCCGTTCTGAACAGGGCTCGGCGCAGGAAGCAGAAATATTCAGGGCTCAATCCAGAGATCCGGCGAGTCTTGCAGACGCTGAATCAGTTGAGCGTCAGCGGCTGGAAATTCGTAATCGCCCAACTCCGCAGCCGTCACCCATTTGAAAGCCGGACAGCCCAGTGCCTGCGGTTCCCGGCTTTGCCAGCGGCATTGGAAAAATTTCAGGTGAACCGTTTTTTCGGAATAAGCGTGTGTGAGACTTTCAAGGACTGTGCCGACGGCGACTTCGATGGCCAATTCTTCTCGCAACTCGCGGATCAGGCATGCTTCGAAGGTCTCTCCTGGTTCGCGCGTGCCACCCGGAAATTCCCAAAGGCCTCCGAGATGCGCGTGAGTGTGACGTTGGGTGATCAGCAGTTTGCCTTGGCGAAAGACCAAACCCGCGGCGACCTCGATGATCTTCGGAACAGGATTTCCGACGGCGGACTCCGTCATGGCTTTGGCCTCTCCGTCCGCGCTCATTGAGACTTACCGGCCGATGCTCTTGTAAATGAACCCGAGCCGTTCCATTTCCGCCGGGTCAAAAAGATTGCGGCCATCGAACAGGATCGGATGCGTCATGGCTTTGCGAGCGCGTTCAAGGTCCAGTTGCTTGAATTCTTCCCACTCGGTGGCAACCACCAACGCGTCGCAGCCGTCAGCCACTTCGTTCATCTCCTGAACGTAAGTGACATCCTTGAGGATGGATTTGGCCTTTTCCATGGCCTTGGGATCATGCACTCGCAAGACAGCGCCTTCCTTCTGCAAACGCTGGCACAGATCAATGGCGGGCGACATGCGCACATCATCCGTGTTCTGTTTGAAGGCCAGGCCGAGCACGCCGATTTTTTTGTCCTTCAGCACCCACAATGTGTCCGTAATCTTTTTCAAGAACCGATTCATCTGGGCGTCATTGATCGCCTGCACTTCTTTCAGCAAACCGAAATTGTAACCCAACTGCTCCGCGATTTTGATGAACGCACTGAGGTCTTTGGGGAAACAGCTCCCGCCAAAACCGAGCGACGCGTCGAGAAAGCGGCGGCCGATGCGCGCGTCCATTCCCATGCCGTTGGCCACTTCCTGAACATTCGCGCCGGTTGCTTCGCAGATCACCGAGACGGCGTTGATGTAGGAAATCTTGAGCGCCAGAAACGAGTTTGAGGCGTGCTTGATCAGCTCCGCCGAGTTGATGTCCGTGACAATGATCGGCGCGTTGAACGGCTGATACACCTCCTTCATCGCCTGAACCGGACGTTGCGAGCGAACACCGACCACCACGCGATCGGGTTTCATCAAATCGTCCACCGCAAAACCTTCGCGCAGAAATTCCGGATTACTGACGACATCAAACTCAACCTGCGCTTTGCAGTAACGCTTGATCGTTTCGGTCACCTTGTCGCCGGTCTTAACCGGAACCGTGCTCTTGTCCACGATGATCTTGTAACTGGTCATCGCGCTGGCGATTTCGCGGGCCACCTTCTCAATGAAGCTCAGGTCCACGGCGCCATCCGGCTGAGGCGGCGTGGGAACCGCGATAAAAATCACATCCGATTTCTCAACACCCTCGGCGGTGCTGTTGGTAAAGCTTAAGCGGCCCGCCGCAACATTCTCCTTCACCAGTTCTTCCAAACCGGGCTCATAAATCGGAATGCCACCGCCTTGCAGCATCTTGACCTTGGCGGCGTCGTTATCCACGCAGATCACCCGATGCCCGACTTGCGCGAAGCAGGCGCCAGTGACGAGGCCGACGTAACCCGTTCCAATGATGGTGAGCTTCATGAAAAAAGGAGTGCGGTTGTGTTCCGGTTTAAGAGCGAACCCGAATCACTTCGGGTTCAAGACCGGGGCGTTGGTCGAGCCGCTGCGGGGTTGTGCGAGCGCCGGATTTTTGGCGAGCAACTCTTCCAGGTGCATCCCCGCTTCCTGACCGATGATGCCGTAATCCGAGCGAGCCGTTTGTTCGTAGTAATCCCGGGCGGAAGTCAAATTACCCTGCGCTTCATACAAGCGACCGAGCGCGAGCTTGGCCTGCGGGGCAACGCTGTCGGTCGAATGCCGTTCAGCAATATCCTTGTAAGCCTTGATGGCTTCGGCCGTTTTGCCCTGGGCTTCGAGCGAGGCCGCCACGCCAATCTGCGCCTGATCCGAAAAATCCGAACCCTGGTTTTCACTGAGGAATTTCTGAAACTGCGCTTGCGCCTCGGCATACTTGCCATCAGCGAAGAACCGGGCTCCGGCGATCAACAACGCACGCGCGCCGGCATCGGTTTTCGGATAGTCTGCCGCGACTTTCAAGAAGGTTTCGGCGGGTGCCGGCTTGCCTGCCGCGGAGCTCTGGGTTGCGATTTTCGTCAACGCTTCGCTGGCGGAAACCTGCTTCTGATTCTGCTGCCAGACGAACAATCCCACCGCGCAACCGACCACGACCAACGCCGCGACTCCCAAAATCAGTTGTTTTTTGTGCGCTTCAGCCCACGCCCAAGATTTGTAAAAAGCCGCCGATTGCGTGATATCAGATTCCATATTAGGGGGTGCAATCTTCCGTTCGGGCTCTCAAAACGCAAGCTTGAAATCAGCGAGCAATTAGAGACGTCGAAAACCGGGCGCGGCGCAAACAGCCTTCGCAGGCGCTTGCATTACGCGATTTGCGACCGTTTTGAGAACTGGAGGTTGCATTGGAATTTGCGGGACACGCTCCTTCCCCGCTCCCACATCTGCGGCGAAAGCTCAAGAGAAGGCGCCGAACAACGCCCGCATTTCCTCCTCCACCAGCGCCGCATCGGCCAGCGTGTGCGCAATCTCATCGCGCAACAACTGCCGATATCGTTTCCGCAGCCGGTGGATGGCCACGCGCACCGCGCCTTCTGTCACCCCGAGTGACTGAGCGATCTCGGATTGCGCCAATTGGTTTTTGTCCGCTGTGAGAAACCGTTTCAACTGTTCGAACACCTTCACCCTGCCTTCCGCCGCGCACTCCTGCTGCAACCGCTCAATGACCTTCGCCAGTAACGCCAGCGCCCATTCGCGGTCGAACGCCTTGTCCGGACTTGGCTCGTCCGTGGCGGCGACTTGAAATTGCGTGTCCGCCGTCTGCCAGTCCAGCGAGAGCAGCGCCGCGCCGCCGCCGCGCTTCTGCGCCTGCGCCTTGTCCCACTCATTCGCCAGAAAATGTTTCAATGCCGCCAACAGCCAGGCGCGGAACTTTCCCTTCGCGTGGTCCACGCCCCCGATCCAGTTTTTCGTCAGCAACCGCGCGAAGAACGCTTGCGTCAAATCCTCCGCGTCCGCTTTGGCGTAACCGCGCCGGCGGACGTAGGCGTAGAGCGGAAACCAATACGTCCGGCAAAGTTCCTCCAGCGCATGCAGCGCCTCCGGCGAACTGCGTTTGCCCGCCGCGAGCACAACCGTCCAATGCGTCGTGGCGAAAATGTCGCCCGGCGCGGAAGATGAGGCAGAGTCGGACGTCATTTTAGCGATTCTAGGAGACGACGTGAGGAGTCTCTAACCTTCTTTTCAATTTGAGACTCGTCACCTCGTCTCTTACATGGGGAAGATGCTCTCTGCTACTGGGGGGATCGTTCAGAGGTCAATTTATTTGCTCAATTGAGCAGTGTTTTTTCATGTTTTTCCATGATGGACATGGTGTCAGCCATTTTTATGTCTCGTGCTGCGATGCTGCGCCGTTTCCCGAGTTTGGCTCCTGAATCCAGTCGCCTGGATTGGTGGCGGTCGTGGCGTTATCGCGCGCGGCTTCAATCATCGCAGCGGATGTTTGCGGACGGACCAGCTTGTAGCGGATCTTCACGCCGCGCGGGTTGTCGGTGAAACCTGTGATTTGCAGGATACCAATCCTATCGCTTCCAGTTTTGAACAGAAACGTATGCGGCCCTTTTCCGCTGACCAAAGCTCCAACCGAACCGCCTTGGTTCATGTAATTTCTTCGCAACGTCTCCAGAGCTTCAAGATTGGTGATCTCGTCCCATTGATCGGCGCGGGACTCCTGTGTCATCACCCCATTCATCCCAACGAGTTCAATCCTGCTTGCGTCTGGATCGGATTTGATAAGCAATCCCTTCTTGGATGAGCGGGTTGATCCGTTCGGCGCACTGTAGGGATTTGGCGAGGGGATGATCTTGCCGGTTTCCGGATCAAACATATCCGTCAACCCGGATTCATCCATCGGAAGTGTCAGCTCGATCACCGGATTCAAATCCAAGACTGATTGGTCCTGCGCTGAAGTATTCGGCATTCCGGTTTGCCTGGCTTTCATTAGCTTTGGGAAATATTTGCGCCAGTCGCTTTCGCCGCCTTCACCGAATCCACGAGCCCCGGCTGACCAACCCGGCGGCACCGGTTCGAGACTGACTTGCATGACAATGTAGTTCGAGCCAGAAGTCCACATGTCAGATACCTTTTGAAATTGGTTGTTGGTTCCATTCCTCAAATAATTGACCCAAATATCCTCTGTGCTGCCCGGCTTGATTTTGAAGTAATTGCCCAAAGTTGTGGTGCTACCCCGCCAAACTTTATCCATCCAAAGACTGCCACCCACGCCGCCTGTCCCATCTTTATAAGCGGTTGAAAAATTCATATCCCAACGCTCCTGTCTGCTGAGTTCGGGCGAAAGCATGTTCCCATCCTGCGAACTCCATTGCATAAAACCCTTCGCTGGCTTGTTCGTTGGTGCGGCTTGCCAGGCGGACAACGGCTCGATGACTTGGGCCGGACCGTTGGTCGCAACCACAAACCGAAAAATGGCAACATGATTGGCCGGAATCGTGTAATTCCAGCGAAAAATCTGTAATCCGGGTTGTTCGCTGGGAACGGCTGTTCTTTTGATAATGCACTCATTTGAGTTTGCAGGATTTATTGTGCTGTAAATCCAAAAGAGCGTTCCTGCCGTAAGGAAAACTCCTGCCGAAATTAGGATCTTCCAGGCTTTGATCGAAAAGCGCGGTTCTTGCTTTGTAGGAGCTGACGTGCGGAGGCTCTCACTTCTGGTCTTTTCAGTTTGAGGCTCGTCACCTCGGCTGCCACCGGAGGAATTCACCGCACGCCAGACGCGGCGGATGATGTAGTGATTGAGTGGAATGATGATGGGCAACGAAAGAATGACTACCCCGAACGTGCCGGGAGAGCCGTTAAATTGGAAGATACCGGCAATTGCAACTAATGCCATCAGCACCATCCAGCCAATCAGAAAATTCAGCGCCAGCAGCGGAAACAGCAGGCCGTCGAACACCGCGAGCCACAGCCCGTGAAGTTTCCCCGCCGAGCGCCGGATATGCGTGACGGCCACCCAGCCGAGCAAGGTAAAGCCACACACACACAACACCCCGGCAACCATTAATGACAATGAGACCAGTTCGACTGGTTTGTTCGGCAGAATTTCTCCGGTTGGCAGCCAAGGTCTGGTGGCTACCTGATTGATGATTGCCGCAAACCCAAACAGCACCAGCGACAACATTCCCAAGCAAGTCCCTACGATGGCCGTGCGGGAGAAGCGGGATTCTCCCGTGGCAGCCGACGTAAGTCGGCTCTGACTTTCGAGTTTCGGAGGGGGTTCAGCTTGAGCGGACTCACGTCCACTGCCATCGGGCGGCGTGGCCATGATGGTTTCCACCATCGTTTTCACTTCGCTCACCTGCTGGTAGCGGAGTTCTGGCTTTTTCTCCAACGCGCGTAAGACGATTTCATCCAGCCGCACATCAATCGAAACTTTCTTCGACGGCGCTTCGATTTTCTTACCCGGCAGTTCGCCGGTGAGCATCTGGTAAAACACCACGCCGAGCGCGTAAATGTCCGCCCGATGATCCACATCGCCCGGCGCGTTGATTTGCTCGGGCGACATGTATTGCGGCGTGCCCATCACCTTGCCGGCGTCGGTCAGGAGCGCCGAGCATGGCTCAGCTTGGGAGACACTTCCCGTCCCTGATGCCGAGCAATGCTCGGCGCTCCGTTCTGGTTCGATAATTTTCGCCAGCCCAAAATCCGCCACCTTCACGCGGCCGCGGCGGTCCATCAAAATGTTCTCCGGCTTGATGTCGCGGTGGACGATCCCATGGTCGTGCGCGAATTGCAGCGCGTCGCAAATCTGCGGCACAATGGCCAGCGCCTCGCGCGGAGCAATGCGGCTGCCGGCAAGCAACTGCCGCAGGTTCACGCCGTCCACAAATTCCATCAGGAAATAGAACAGTTGAGAGTTGTGAGTTGACGGTTGATAGCCTGCCGCCACGCCAAACTCATACAACGTCACGATGCCGGGATGGTTCAGCTTGGCCAGCGCCTTGGCTTCGCGGGTGAAGCGCTCGGCGAAGGACGGATCATCGCCGATGCCGGGCGGGAGAATTTTCAGAGCGACAATACGGTCGAGTTGTTTCTGTCGCGCCTTGTAAAAGGCGCCCATGCCGCCCTTGCCGATCAGTTCAAGGATTTCCAATTGCGGAAACAGCGCCGTCAGTTCAGCGACCGACGGCGGTTCGAACCCGGTTTGTTTGGCGTCCGTGACGGTATCCGCCGCCGCGCCCATTTTGAGCAGGCAGGCGGGGCAAAGTCCGGCCAGCGCGCCGGGCTGGAGCGGCGTGCCGCATTGCGGGCATTTGTTTCCCTCTGGCATTGGCGGCTCCAGTTTTACGGTGTCCATGCCCACTCCAGAAGCAAAACCAGCGAAGCGTTACAGGATATTTTTGACAGGCGCTGTTTAGAACCTTGGCAAAATCATTTCGAAATGGTCGCAATCGTTGCCGCATCCAGGCAAACCGGCAGGTTTGCCCTAGCTTTGCGCCTTGGACCGGCAGACCCGCCGGTAAAGCGCTTCGTATTGCGGAACGATCGCCTCGGCGGAAAAATGCGTTTGCGCGCGCACCTGCGCCGCACGACCCAATTTCGTCCGCAGCGCCGGATCTTGCAGCAGCGCTTCCACGGCCCGCGCCAGCGCATCCGGATCCGCCGAGGGAACCAGCACACCGCTCACGCCATCTTCCACCACTTCCGGAATTCCACCAACCGACCGCGCGACACTGGGAAACGCGAAGCACATTCCTTCCAGAATACTCAGGCAGAAGCTCTCCGTTTCAGAAGTGAACAATCCGATGTCCGCGATCTGGAGATAATCCTCGATGTCCAGCACGCGCTCCACAACGGTCAAACGCTCTTCCAGTTTCAACATGCGCACGTCGGCGGCAAACGGCGCAAAACTGTCGCCGGCCAGAATCACCAACTTGAAATTCACGTCCGAACGAATGCGCGCCACCGTTTCCAACAACAAATCAATCCGCTTGGGCGCCCGGAGATTCGACGAATGCAGAATCACCACTTCATCGGTCAAACCCAATTCGCGCCGGACCGCCTTGGGCGAACGTCGCGGCGATCGTGGATTGAAGAAATTGTGAATCACATCAATGGGCCGCTCGATGGAGAACATCTTCAACGTTTCCTCGCGCAAACAGGCGGACACAGTCGTGACCGCATCCGAACAGGCCAGCGCGTGCTTGATCGCCGGACCATACCCGGCGTCGCGGCCCAGCAGCGTCGTATCGGTCCCGTGCAGCGTGGTGACCACTCGCGGCCGCTGCTCCGGCGGGAGCATCGACTTGGCAAGGATGGCCGCCGTGGCGTGCGGCACGGCATAATGCACATGCAGCACATCCAATTGATGATCGCGACTTACTTCCGCCATTTTGACCGACAGCGGCAACGTGTAATCCGGATACTTGAACAGTCCATAATCGTTCACTCCCACCGGATGGAAATAGATTCGCGCGGCATTCGCCGGCAGTCGAAAGGGACGTTCGTAGCTGATGACATGAATTTCATGACCGCGCTGCGCCAGCTCCTCGCCCAAAGCCGATGCCAGAATACCACTGCCGCCCACCGACGGATAACACGTGATGCCGATTCGTAATGCGTCGCGCGATCCCATATCAAAAGCGGCGTGCGGCCCGGCTCACCTGTCCGAGCGAATTCACGACCAACGGATCATTTGGAAAGAGCGGAATGGCATGACCCACTCCCGCGCGCGCGCCGAGCAGCCGCGCCCGGGTGATTTGCAGTTCAATGTAGTTGCGCGCCTTGGTTTGCGAGGCGTGAGCTTCCATCGAGTCGGTCCATGCTTCGAGAATTTCGGCCGGCGAAACATCAAACAGCAGCGGGCTGAGATCACGCGGCTCGGCTTCCGGCGTAACCGCATAAAAGAAGAGTTGCTCAATCGCATGCGAATTTCCGCGCAGAGCTTTCAACCAGCCGTAACGCGCCAGTCGAGCCGCATCGCGAACGAGCTTGCCCAAGCGCCAATGATCGGGATGCTGGTTTTCCACCGTGCTGGGCGCGAGCACCATGCCAGGTTTCAAGCGACGCAAAATCCCCGCCAGTTTCAGCGCATGAGCGGAACGGATTTCCAATTGCGCGTCGCCGTCCAGTTGCAGGAACTCAATGGTCGCGCCCAGAATCGCGGCGGCATTGCGCGCCTCAACAGTTCGTTGTTTCGGCGTGCCATAAGATCCCGCCTCGCCGCGAGAGCATATAACGAAATGCACTTTGCGACCCGCGCGGGTTTCGCTGGCGATGACGCCGCCGCAGCCGAATTCGATGTCGTCGGGATGCGCGCCGAACGCGACGAGCGGCGCGAGGTCAGTTTTGGATTTCTGTGTAGGCTTCATCAGATCGATCGATCGCGTCGCGTTGAATGAATTTGATTTCCGGCGCTTCTTCCTGGCGAAGATAGGCTTGCTCCCCTGCTCCGGCAATATAATGCGTGCAGTGCAGCACGGATTGCATCCAGCGCAATCGCGAATCGCGCGTGGGACTGATCTGCTCCTTGGTGAAATCAACGCTCGGCAAGCTCAGATAAGAATTCCCGCCTTCGTGCAATTTCAGTTTGCCGTTTTCAAAACGAGCGCGGACCACTTCGCCCGCATGGGAAACATCCACAAAAAATTCCGTGACATCACACGCGCTGCGGCGCAGGACCGGATCGCTCGAACGCACCACGCGAATGCCGTCCAGCAAACCCATCGCCTGATACATCGCCAGGCAGAAATCCGCGATGTGCGTGGCGGAAACGCTCTTGAAGCGAGCAATCAGAGAACCGTCCACATAATTCGGCAACTGCAACAATGTCTTGCCCGGCCAATCCGCCGGAACGCGCTTCAAATACAGCGGCGAGAATTTTCGCTGAATCTTGTTTTCAAAAGCGAAGTTCAGGATCGCCGGCTCGTTGGTCTTGCGATGGCGCAGAATGGTCTGCGTTTCCCGCGGGTCGTGATCGCTGTCGTGATAGAAGAAAACAATTTCACCGCCGATCTCCGACTGAAGCCGTCGCGCGGTTTGGAATTTGGCAAAAAGAAACCGTCGCGGAAAAAATCCACACGGCTGTTGACCAAAACAAATGATGGGCGAGGTCGTCATGTTCCGCGCTCGGGTTGGGAGTTCTTACCTGCGCCAAGCAGAGCCTGCAAGAGGATGCTGAGCAACACGCAACCGGCGCAGCCAATCAGGTTGTACCAAAGATAGGAAAAATCCAGCACCGGAAAACGGTGGCGCAGAAGATAGACTGCAAAGATCGCTGTTTGGGACGCAACCGCCGACCAGAAAACTGCCGTGCCTCCGACCCATTTGAGGAAGAATGCGACGAGGAAAATTCCCAGCACCACGCCGTAAAAAATCGAACCGATGATATTGATTGCCTCAATGAGATTCTCGGCAAAACCGGCGAAGAGCGCGAAGCCGATCGCGATCAGGCCCCAGAAGGCCGTGAACCATTTCGCGACGCGGACATTGCGCCGTTCGTCGTGCGCGGCCAGCGGTCGAAAATGACGCCACAAATCAATTGTAGTGGTCGTGCCCAGCGCGTTGAGTTCGCCAGCTTTGGAGCCGAGCGCGGCGGCGATCATTACGGCAATCAAAAGACCGATGGCGCCGTGCGGCATTTGCTCCAGGATAAAGCCGATGAAGATGTAGTCCGAGTCTTTGGTTTTGGCGAGCGGATCGCTGGCAAGAAGCGCCGCCTTGGCTTCCGAGCGCACCGTTTGAGTTGCGGCTTCAGCCTTCAACATCGCCGTTCGGGTCTTGGCCTCAGCGGCAGCGTCGTGCTGGGAACGAGCTTCCAGCCAATCGCGAATCGCTTCTTGCTTGGCAGCGTGGAGCTGACTGTGGGTGTTTTCCAGAGAACGGAAGACGCCGCCATTGGGTCCATCGACATGCCGCTGCCACTCGACGCGATTGAAGAAAACGGGCGCGGGTTGAAACTGGTAAAACACAAACAGCAGCGCGCCGATCAACAGGATGAAGAATTGCATCGGAATTTTCAGGAGCGCATTGAACATGAGACCCAGCCTTCCCTCTCGCAAGGCCGCGCCGCCGATGTAACGTTGCACCTGCGATTGATCCGTTCCGAAGTAGGAAAGCGAAAGGAACAGTCCACCAAAGAGGCCGGTCCAAAGCGTATAGCGCTTCTCGGGATTGAACGAGTAATCGACTGCCTGGAGTTTGCCCATCGCACCTGCGATGTGCGCCGCGCCGCCAAAACCGAGTCCATCGGGAAGACGCGCCAGAAGAATCAGAAACGCTGTCAGCATGCCGCCAAAGATGATTCCCATCTGCCATTTCTGAGTCAGACTCACGGCTTCGCTGCCGCCGGTTACCGTGTAAATAATCACCAGCAAACCGGTGGCGATGATCGTTAGATCGAGCCTCCAGCCGAGCACGGTGGCCAGGATAATCGCCGGCGCATAGATCGTGACCCCCGCGGCCAAACCGCGTTGCAGAAGGAAGAGACCCGCGCCCAGCAAACGCGTTTTCGCATCGAAACGTTGCCCGAGAAATTCGTATGCCGTGTAAACGCCGAGCTTGCGATATATCGGCAGAAACACCGCGCAGACGATGATCAGCGCGAGCGGCAGGCCAAAGTAGTTTTGAACAACACCGATCCCGCTTTCGAAGCCTTGACCCGGGATGGAAAGAAACGTTATCGCGCTGGCCTGCGTGGCCATCACCGAGATTCCAATCGTACCCCAGCGCATCGTCTTGCTGCCTTTGAGATAAGTGTCGAGATGATTATTGTGCCGCGTGTGCCAGGCGCCATACGCCGCAATGCTGATCATCGTTCCCAGCAAGACAACCCAGTCGAGCGTGTTCATGCAAATAGGCGCGAAAAGAGCGTGAGCAACGCCACGACGACCACGAAGACGGCCAATACGAAAATGTAAACGCCTCGCCAGGTGCGAAAGCCCGGCACGCCCGGAGTTTGGTCGGAAGCTGGAGTTTCAGGCGACGACGGCTTCATTTCACAAGAGAAACCAGATTGGCGAAGAGCCGGTAAGCGCCGGGCACTCCCGCCGGCAGTTGACGGAAGAATGCCAGGCCTGTGTAAACAAAATGACCTTTGCCGTAATTGGCCACGAGCAAGCCACCTTCCAGCGGTTTCTCACCCGCGTCGTTGCAGGCCAGGATCGGCGTGAAATGCTCATCCCATTGGTTTGGAAAATAGACGCCGCGCTCCTGCACCCAACCCGTGAAATCGGCGCTCGTGATTTTGTTCGGCACATTCAAGACCGGGTGATCCGGGGCCAGCAAAGTCACGGCGGCATTCTCATCCGTTACGCGATCGCCGGAAAGGCGCAGATCGAATGGAGCGACTTGGAAGTTGCGCGAATTTTCTGGCCGATTGTATTGCGCGACCACAGTTCCTCCGGCTTCAACGTAGCTGAACAGCGCGGGCAATTGTTCTGCGAGCTTGGGCCGAACATTGAAAGCGCGGACACCGATCACCACGGCATCAAACTCTTTCAGCTTGCCGCGGGTCAGATCCGGGTCATCCAACAGCGTTACGGAATAACCCATTTGCTCAAGGCAACCCGGGACATCATCGCCCGCACCGGGCAAATACCCAATTTTCTGCCCGCGAATCGCCAGGTTAAGACTGACGGCTTTGATCTTCGCAAGCGGCTGGAGCAACTGCCGTGGAATGTGATTGTAACGGACTTCCTGGCGCGCATTCCGATAACTCACGCCGCCAATGTCGGCGCTCGCGATCAACTCCGCCGTCGCTGATTTTTTGGGAGCGGTCACCGTGAAGTGAGCGCGAAAACTTTCACCCGGTTTGGAAATTTTGAACGGCTGTTGGATTGGAGCAACGGTCCAACCGGCGGGAGTTTCGAGTTTCAAAACGCCTGGCGCGTCACCCCGATTGGCGATCACCTCGACTTCAACAACGCGCGCGGATCCGGGAGCAAACATCGCCACATCCGAGGCGAACGCGATCGACACCGGCGGAATGACATCCAGATGCTGCGGGCTGTTGGCGTTTGTTATTTCAAAGGGTTGATCTGGAATCGTGATCGTCTGATCGCCCACTGCAAAAACATATTCGACCGGAAACACCGGCGCATTTTCTGGCTGGCCTATCAATTTTGGATCGCTGACCCGATAGGTTCCCACTTCGCTGTCCTGGCGCAACCAGTACGGCTGCGTCAGCGGCGTGCTGGCGGGCAATGTTTGAGTGCTTTCGCGAACGACGGCTTTTCCGTTGCTCAAGGCCACATCGGTTTTCAGTTCACTTTTGACGGTGGGATAACGCACCGAAACCCAGCGCACCGCAGCCTCTGAATGCGCGACAACAGAATGCGAGAGCTTCAGCGCTTCACCGGGCACGACCTCCGCGTTCGGAATCGTCGTCTGAACTTCCAAACCCAGAGCGTCAGCGATGATGCGATCGAGCTGCGAATGCTTTTCAGTAACGATTGGCTCGGCAGACAAGCCGGCGAGTTGAGCGCGCACTTTCAACAGCAACGGCACGCTGGCCTCCGGATTGTTTGAATTGAATCCGGTGATTGCTTCGTCCACCAGCTTCTCAATTTCCGCCCCGCCCGCCACACGATCCCAACGGGTCTCAACGCCATCCATGATGTCGTTGGTCGCCGGTTCGCCATCGAGCAGCTGGAACGTTTCGGTCCGCGCGCCAGCACCGCCGCCGCGATAATTGTCGAACCCTTGCGTCTTGTGCATTGCGCGGCTGCGGCCCGCCAGCTCGAGGAAGGACAGGCCGGAAACCGGATCGTTGCCCCTGATCTCCATGGCCAATCCATCGTTTCCACGGCCGTTCATGAGAATGCGTTTGGGCTGCCACGGTTTCAGGTCGGTGAGTTGTTCCGGAAACGCCTTGGGATCACCCGCCAGTTTGAAGGCTTCCAGCGCCAGCACCGCCGAAGCCGTGTGATGCCCGTGAGTTCCGCCGGGTTGCGGTGAAAAGCGCGTAACAATCACGTCTGGCCGGAACGTCCGGATCACCCGCACCACGTCCGAGAGCACTTCCTGCTTGTTCCAGACGTTCAGCGTCTCGCGGTAATCTTTGGAAAAACC
>JBQCEJ010000420.1:0-7965 GCA_051960355.1 Verrucomicrobiota bacterium
TGCGCGCGCGGGAGCCACAGCAGCCGGGCGCAACACGACAGGAGGAACGTTGCGAAATCCACCGCGCGATGCCATCTGGCTTTTTTACCGAAGCGGGTGGACCAGACGCGAACGATGCGGACTCCGCGCCAGGTTTCCTGCGCAGGGAAGAATTTTCCCGGATGATCATACGCGCGCCGGCCGGTGACGACGGTGACTTGATGTCCACGTTTCACCAGCGCAGTCGCGAGTTCGGACAAGTGCTGCGCGGTGGAGACGACGTCGGGATAAAACGTCTGGTTGAGTAAAAGGATTTTCATCCGTGGGGAGGAGAGACCAGCGAACTGTCGCCAGCCAGACGGCGGATCACCTCAGCAGCCTGTCGGAAGCGGTCTGCGACAAGTGCGGTCTTTTTGAAAACGTAATCGAAAACGAAGCCGAAGGATTCAGGCGCGCCCCGCGTTTGATTGGGAGCGGTAACGCCATTCGCGCACGGTGCAAATCCCGAGAAGTCCGATTGCTGAAATCAAACCCCATTCCGCCGGTTCAGGCACAACGGTTTGCCCCAGATTGAACGTGCCCGGACTGTCGTCAGAAAACGTCACCCAGGAAAAATCTGAATAATGCGAGCCGGTGCCCGTGAGTCCGAGCGAATATCCCGCGGGAGTAAGGGCGCTGTCATTCTCGGGAACGCCGATATCCACCGACGTGATCCCATTGGCGACTCCACCCGATGCGGTGAATGCTCCTTCGTAACTGAGAAACTGCAGAAGAGTTCCGTTGTAGCTGAGGGCCAGTCCGTCGGGAGCGCCATTTTGTATTCCGCTGATGGCCTTGGAATAGACAATAAATCCGTTGGCACTGCTCCCGGCAGTAAAGGTTGAGAGCGCCTGGGAGGAGCCGCCTCCGGGATTGTAGGTGGCGCCATCAGATCCGTTGTAAAACGTGACCAGGACGTTCGCCAGATCGGAAACGTCTGCCGGCACGATCACCTCAACAAACTCCCCGACGTCCGAGTTGTTGTTATCGTAATGAACCTCATTGATCCAAGAATTGATTACCGATCCCTGAGAAACCCCCAGGAAGCCCAACTGAAAAACCGCCGCCAGAATCATCTTCACATCATTTTCCTCCGGAACCCCCTTTTAGTCGCAGCACACGGCCATTTGCTGCCGTTGTGACTTGTTGGAGCGGCGGGGTTTTGATTTGCCCTGCGCTGCTCTCCTTACGCGACTAATTCTTGCTCAATTCAGCATGCCCTTGGCAACTGAAACCAGAGCGGAGAAGCAGGTATAAGCTGGAGGTCTTTGGCGACGTGATGAATTAAGATCCTTCGATAACGTTTCAGACGTGAGGACTCGTTTTGCCAGCGAATACGACCCGCTAAACCAACCGGCTCCCTACCACGGACCGACACCGTAACAGAACCAGTATCCCGCGAGTTTCACGTATTCAGAATAGGTATGACGCCTTACAGCTTGCCACTCCGCGCGGTTGTTTGCGCGGGACGGGCGCGAAAAAAACTGTAGATCCGGCGCGTAATGCTTGAAGCAGGCCACTGCCCGTCGCGAATGATACCAAGAGGTTACAATGATGGCGCTCCTGAGATTTTTGGCGCGCATCATGGCGATGGTGAGCTGAGCATTCTCCCGGGTGGTTGTCGATTTCGGCTCCAGCCAGATGGCCGATGAGGGCACGTTCGCCGCCATCAATCCTGCCGCGTTTTTTTCCGTGTCGCCGAATCCGCTGCAAATGATGTGCGGAGCTTCACCCGCTTTGAACAACTCCGCGGCGCGCGCCATCCGTTCATCCGAGCCGCCTCCGAGCACCACCAGCACATCAGCGTGGCGCGGGCCATCATCCACCGTGAGAATCTGCTGCGGAAAAAACCAGCCAGTCACTGACGTCAGAATGAGCGCCAGGAGCAGAGCCACCAAAGGAAAGAGCTTGCGACGATGCCATTTCATTCCACCGGAAAAGCCCATTCAGCTTACAACGCCTTCCCCGGTTTCGCCGCCACGTAGGGTCCGAGACAAAGCACATCCATATCCGTCCGCACAAAGCAGTTCACCGCCTGCTCCGGCGTGTCTACAATCGGTTCATTCTCGTTGAAGCTGGTGTTGAGCAGAACGGGCGTGCCGCTTTTCTGAGCGAAGGTCTTGATGAGATCGTAATAGAGCGCGTTCTGGGACTGTTTGACCGTGTGCAAGCGTCCGGTGAAATCTTCATGGCACACGGCGGCGAGTGCGGCACGTTTGTCCGCGCGAATCTTCACGACGTGCATCATGAATGGGCTCTCCACGGTCTGCTCGAAAAACCGGCCCACTTCTTCGGCGAGTATGGAAGGCGCAAATGGGCGGAAGGCCTCGCGCCGCTTGATTTTCTGATTGATCAAATCCTTCATGCCGGGCCATCCCGGGTGCGCCAGGATCGAGCGATTGCCGAGCGCGCGCGGACCCCACTCAGCGCGGCCTTGATACCAACCCATGACGTGCCCCGAATTCAAATGCGCCGCCGCACGTTTCAGCAAATCGGGACGCTGAAATTTTTCAAACTGCAAGCCTGCCTGCCGCAAGGCGATTTCCATTTCCGCCTCCGAATGTTCCGGTCCCCAACAGGCATTGTCGATCATCCCGGCGCGTGGCCGGTTCAGAATGCCATTCCAGACATGCAGCGCCGCGCCGACAGCTGTGCCGTCGTCGGAAGCTGCGCATTGAATGTAAGACTTTGTGAATGGGGTTTCCCGAAGGATGCGAGCGTTGCAAACGCCGTTGAGAGCACAGCCGCCCGCCGTTACCAGATTATCTGAGGGCGCCTTCTGATGGAGGGAGCGCAGTGCGGTCAGCACGATTTCCTCGAACCGGGCCTGGACAGAACAGGCAATGTCCTTTTCGCGTTGCGTCAGTGCTT
Organism: Verrucomicrobiota bacterium; assembly: GCA_051960355.1. Classification (GTDB taxonomy): domain Bacteria; phylum Verrucomicrobiota; class Verrucomicrobiia; order Limisphaerales; family DASXHY01; genus DASXHY01. The sequence goes on from JBQCEJ010000420.1 coordinate 2,890, forward strand.
CGTTGCGCATTCTCGGCTCGCCAAGATGTTGCGCGAGTTCATCCGAATAGAGCGGCGGTAGAACAATTTCCCCGGTTGCGTCCACACACTCTTCCAGGTTTTTCGCGAGCGGACGGAAGAAAGACGGATTCAGTCGGAAACCGCTGTCACCCGTTGCAGTAATCAGTTCGCGCATGAGCGGCAGATGCACCGGCTCACCGTAGGCCGCCAACCCCATCACCTTGTATTCCTCGCCGAACTTGCTGAAGCCAATGAACTGGCAGAGGGCGGTGTAAAAGAATCCCAATGAGTGCGGCACATGAACGCGGTCCAGAATCTCAATGCGATTATCGCGGCAGCGGGCAAACATGGCTGAAGTGAAATCACCGGAGCCGTCGTAGGAGAATCCGGCCGCCTCATCGAAATCACTGGCGTAATAGGAACTCGCCAGGTGCGCGAGATGATGCTCGACGCGATGAATCTGAAAGCGGCAATCCGCTTCAGCTACCCCGCAGGCCTGCGCCATCATCTGTTCGATGCTCTGCATTTTGCCGCGTCGCTGAAAATGAGTGATCACGCCGCGGGCAGAGTTGACCGGCGATCCTAAAACGTGCCGCACCTTGGCGGGAAGGTTGGCATTGCTGTCGTTGCCGATCGCCACATGGTCCACTTCGCGGATCGTCGCGCCAGCCATGCGCAGCACTTCGGTGATGGCCTTGCCCGGAAAGCCGGCCACATGTTTGTGACGCGCGCCCAGCCGTTCCTCCGCCACGGCGGCCACAAGTCGGCCATCGCGGAGAATGCACGCGGCGGAATCCGGATGGAAAGCGTTCAAGCCAAGAATGAGGTTCATAGTAAAATCGCTGAGAAGTCCGCCGCATCAGAGTAGAAAATGCGCCTTGAAGCGCGGAATCGAGGCCAGATTCAAATTACGCAACCCGGTTTACTGCCGCCGTTCACCAGCCATTCGTAGGTTTCTTCCATGGCATGCAGCGCCGAGTTCAGTGACAATGCTTGTTCACACCAGATCTGCCCGCGCCGCCCCATTTCCCGCCGCCGATCCGATGGTAACCGCAGCGCACTCAACAGGCCGTTGCGAATGGCTTCCCCGGCTGGTTTTGCGATCCAGCCGCAGCCCTGCGTCTCGATCTCACCCCAGGGTGTGGCGGTCGTAGTCAGGACGGGCGTGCCACACGCAAGCGCTTCGGCCACCGCGTTGCCATAATTCTCGGAGACGCTGGGCAGCACAAACAGCGAGGCGTGGGCGTAAATCCAAACTTTTTCCGGTTCCGAGACGCCGCCCAGCCATACGCATTTCCCGGCCAGCCCCAGCGTATTCGCCAGTTCGCGACAATGCCGGACATAATCCGGTTCGCCGGTGCCCGCGATGACCAGGAGATGGTCGTCAAGCTGGTGGCGCAAATCCGCCCATGAGCGAAGCAGCGTTTCAATACCCTTCTTTTCCTGAATCCGGGATAGGAAGAGCACGTAGCGCTGATCCGAAATCTGCGGTGCAGATACCGGACAGACACCCGGCCATTCACGCTTGATTGCGTCGATATCAACCCCCACGGGAATGATGGCCAACGGATTCCGAAAGCCGAGTTCCCGGATTTGCTCGCCTTCACTGCGGGAGTTCACATGCAGACAATTCGCTTCACGCAAGACAGCGTCTTGAAACCAGCGCCGGGCCACCCGCTTGCGCCACGGCTTCAAGGCCAGTCCATAAGGCTCATACATGCCCATCAACTCGACCAGGTAAGGGACACGGCGCCGACGTGCCTCATCTGCGCCATACTGCATTGCGCGCAGCCAGGTTCCGTGGAGGTGGAAAATATCGGGCTTTGAAGACTCTCGTAGAGCGGCGCGCATCGCTCGGGACCTCCCGAGAACACTGGGGAAATCCGTCGAGAAGATGTGTGATTCCACCGGCTTGGGCAAACGCACCGCCGCAGAGGTGTGTGCGAACCCTTCCAAGGCCCAGACACTGATACTGTGGCCAGATTTAACCTGCCCTCGGCAATAATTAGTCAACGAATGCGTTGGTCCCCCGTGCTCGGGTGAGAAGATTCCTTGGACGTGGGCGATGTGCATGACGTTAGGACGCTGAGTATATTGTCGCGCCCTTATTGAACGGTGGCCGAAATCTCGCGATACAGGGCAGCGTATCGCGCGGCCACCTCCTCGGGTTGAAACCGCTTCACATTGACGAACCCTTGGTCGACAAGGCGGCATCTCAGCCCGGCTTGTTGGATGACGCTGCAAAGTGCAGCCCGAATAGATTCAATCGACTCAGGGTTCACCATCAGTGAGCCGTCTCCGGCCGCCTCGGGCATGGAACTCCGGTTACTGGTGATGACCGGTCGCCCAGTGGCTTGGGCCTCTAGAATTGGCAGTCCAAAGCCTTCGTAAAGCGAGGCGAAGATGACCAAGTCGCACCGTCGGTAGGCGCCCACCAATTCAGCGTCGCTCAATGCGCCCAGTTCCCGCCACTCAATACCTGTGGAAGCGACGGCTTGACGCTGGGCGGGGGACATCTCTCCCACGATTTCCAGTCGACAAGGCGTGCCACGCAAGGCCGCCGCGACCCGTTCCACGTTCTTATTCCATGCGGTTCCGACCTGTAGCACCACCGGTGATGAGTGGTTAAATTCCTTGGGGGCAGGCGTGAACTCCTTTCGTACGCAGTTGGGAATGACGCGCACCTTCTCGGCCGTGGCTCCAAAGTGCCGCTGCAATTCTGACTTCATCGCCGCGGAGATCGTGGTGACAAGTTTTGCGCGGCGCAGGGGCCCTGCAAACCAAAAGTAGCGAAGCAGTGAACGCTTCAAGCCAGTCAAACGATTCAACGCCGCGCAATCGTGAATCGTCAGCATCAGCCGGTTGGCCGGGAGTCCGAAAGCCAGGTAATGAACATCCCCGACGATGTGATGCACGTCAGCGACCTGCCTCCCGGCGTGCCGCAGGTTGGAAATCCGCCGCGAAAAACCTTTGCTCGGTTCAGGGCTTGTCGCCACCGCCAATTGGAATTCCGGCGGCAGGTGTTCCCGAATCCCGGCGAACAGGCGCTCGATGCTCACCTGCCCTGGATACGGAAGTCGCTGATGATGCACGATGCGCACAAACCTTGAGGTGAATAACGGACGCCGAACAGATCAGACTGTCAGTCTTTCAGAGTTGGATTCAATGCACCGAGTTTTTGGCGACTTGGATTTGAACCCTTGCAGCCGGCGGGTTCGTCCCCGATTCACCGTCACTTGGGCGGGCAGCGATGCCAATGATGCCGCCACAATCAGCCATGCGAACGCGGACGCCGTGTGGTTGAAAACAAGACCCGTATATGCCTGGCCCATGACAAACACCTGTGTGGCCGTCAGGGCCAGGCTCCACTGTTTTGAGTGGATCTCGCGTTTAGCGACTTGGAGCGTCCACACCGTTGCAATTACGAGCAGGAAAAAACCCAGCAGTCCTATAATCCCGAACTCGGCCACGATCCGCGGAAATTGGTCTTCGTAAGTTGTCGTCAAATTTCCTGTTGCCGCATAGTTTCCCCCCGCTTGCTCAGTGCCAGGTCCCAGCCCCCATGGATGTTCCTTGATCGCCCGTGCCATTCCTCTCCATTGGCCAACAGCTCGCTCTACATTGTCATCACCAGCCGTGCTGAAGCGGGTCAAGGAGCCTTCTCCTAAGTGCAAAAAACGGGCGGCTATCCCCGGAACCAGCAGCATCCCTGCTAACAGTGAGACGGCCCCCAGCCAGGCCATTCGCCAAAGCAGTCTCGTCGCGCGCACCGAACCAAAAGCCCACAATCCCAGCATCGCGATCGCAATCACCACGGGTCCGCGCGAAATACTGGCGAAGGCGCAGCCGAGCCCTCCGATGATGCTGAGCACTCCGAGCGCCTGATATTTCCAACCAGAGCCCAAACTCACTACCACCATGCCCGCCCAAACTCCGACTGCGGACATGACGGACAGGCCCGTGATGTAGGCGAAAGTACCGGTGGCGCGAACTCCGTATTCCACTTCGACGACCGCCATTTCGCCTGCTGCGTAGCGGTTCAAGATGTGATCCGCCGGAAGCTGCGTTTGCAATAATCCGAGTGCCAGATTCGCCAGAGTCAGAACCGCGACAATGCTGGCAAAGGGGAGCAGTGGAAAATTCCGGACGCGGCTGACGTAGAGGCTGACCAGGAACGGAAGAACCACCAGCGCGCGAAGGCTCAAAGCGGTGCCGACCAGATTGAAACCGTGAAACAAGCTCAAAGCACTACCTGCCGAAAGCAGGAGGGCCGCTGACGCGATTCCACTCCCAAATGTCCGTTCCGCATTTCCCGCTTTGGCATCTCGCGACAAAAGGCACAGCACCCCAATTCCGAAAATGATGTCCTTTGAGAAATAGGCCGCCAAGCGGCCGATGCCGCCGCCAAAACCCGGAACCCACTTGCGCAGCGCTCCTTCAAGAACATTCATCACCAGGGCGAGACTGATCCAAAGCGCTGGATGCTTCAGCAACTCCCGCCAGAGTGAATTCACGCTTCCCGGCGATGCCCGATGCCTTGCCGGGTTGCTGCGGACATTGGGCGGAGTTTCGGTTTTCCGTTCCAATGTTTTCACTTCGTCTTTCGCCTCCGCGCCCGGCGCGCCGCTTCATGGGCAATTTCCAAATAGGCCATTGCCATTGGCCTTGCCGTATGGCGTGAAAGGTGCGCTTCTGCGTGTGACATCAAGGCGGCCCGCTCTGAAGAATCGTTCATGAGAGCAGAGAGTTTCCGAGCCAAGTCTTCCACGTTTCCCCGTTGAAAAATTGCCCCGGCATCGCCTACTGCTTCGGGAAGCCCACCGCCATCAGAGACCAGCACTGTGCAGCCACAAGCCATGCCTTCGAGCGCAACAATCCCGAAGGGTTCCCGCCAAAGGGATGGCACAACCATCATTTGATGTTGCTTCAACTCGACTGAAACAAGCTCGGGCGGCAGAATTCCAGTGAATCGGGCATTTAGCCGCAACTGCCGGGCCTGCGCCTCCAGCTTCGGTCGTTCTGGCCCATCACCAATGATGGTGACATTCCATTGCTGTGCGCCCGGAATGCGCGACA
>JBQCEJ010000421.1:0-4766 GCA_051960355.1 Verrucomicrobiota bacterium
CCTCACGATTTTCGCGGCGGCGGTCCAGTGACCGCCGCTTTGATTTCAGATCTCAATTCCACGGGGTCTCATGTCAATCCCAACTCACTGCGCAGCCGCAGCCTGAAGCCGAAACACCTCTTGCAAGCCACTCCCCAATGACCTATTTTGGCGTCCGTGAGCAAACCAAGCCCAACCTACACGATCTTGGACGGCCAATGCGCCGGCACAAATGTTTGCCCACTGAACCGGGTCAAGGCCGGATCCGTCGTTTGCATCAAACAGCTTTCCGCTTCTCCCGAACTCCGGGCGCGGCTCAGAGAAATGGGCTTGGGCGAAGAGCAGAAAATCAAGCTGGTGAGCAGCCATTCGAACATCATTTGTCAGGTGTGCAATGCCCGCCTCGGACTCAGCAAACAACTGGCAAAAAGCATTCTGGTTGAAGCTCTTCCAGGTCAGATGGAGGCGGCTTGAACCATGTCCGCCCCGCAACCGCTCACTTCCTGCCCACTCGGCACCCTGGCCACCATCGCTGAAATCAATGTCAGCTCGAGCGGGCGCGCTCGCCTGATGGAAATGGGCCTGCTCATCGGAACCAAGGTCGAACTCGTTCGCTTCGCCCCGCTGGGCGATCCCGTGGAAATCAAAGTGCGCGGCTATAATCTCACGTTGCGGAAGCACGAAGCCGATCAAATCCTCGTACAGCCCCATTCCAAGGCATAATCCGCAATGAATTCCGCCGTGGCCCTGGGCAAAAAACCCTCCAGCAAACTCTCTGAGCCAACCTACGTTGTTCTGACCGGCAATCCGAATTGCGGCAAAACAACCCTCTGCAATGCGCTGACCGGGCTTCGAGCCAAAGTGGGCAATTACGCGGGAGTCACCGTCGAACGCAAAGAAGGCAAGCTGCTGGAAGCTCCCGCGAAAACCGACATTCGCATCCTGGACCTGCCCGGCACGTACAGTCTCAGCCCTCAGTCGCTCGATGAACAGATTTCCCGGGACGTCCTGTTGAATCGGTTGCCCGAACTGCCGCCAGCCGGAGCGATCGTCATTGTCATTGATGCCTCGAACCTCCAGCGCAATCTTTACTACGCCACTCAGGTCATTGAGCTGGGATACCCGACCATTCTGGCGTTGAACATGATTGACGTGGCCGAGAACAATGGCCACAGCATCGATGCCGAACAATTATCCGACGCCTTGGGCATTCCAGTCGTGCCGCTGATCGCCAGTTCCGGTCAGGGCATCGCCAAGCTGAAAGAAAAGATCATTTCCGTTCTCAGCGAAGGCACTTCCGAGAAAACCAGCGGAGGGAATGAAATCCGGTTTTGTGATTTACCGCCCGTTTTCGCCCGGGAAGTGTCCGAACTGGCCGGTCTGCTCGCCAGCGTTTTTCACGAGCGCCGTAACCAAGCTAATGCCGAAGCGCTATTGTTGTTGAGCAACGAAAAATCCCTCGCTTCCAGCGCCCAACATTATCCACCCAAAGTTCAGGAAGCGGTCACAGCCGCCCGTGAGCGATTGGAAAAGGCCGGGGTGGATTGGCGTGGCGCGGCCATCGAAGGACGTTACGCCAGCGTTTCCGCCATTCAGCAGTCAGTGACGACGGAACTCTCGCCTGCCCGCGAAACCTTCAGCGACAAGCTGGATCGCGTGCTGACCCACAAATTCTGGGGAACGCTGATTTTTGTGGCGGTGATGGCCGTGATGTTCCAAAGCATTTTTACCTTTGCGCGTTTGCCGATGGACGCGTTGCAGGCAGGCGTGGATTGGCTGGGCGGGTTGGTGGGCGGGTTGATCCCGCCGGGCGATTTGAACAGCTTGCTGGTGGACGGCGTGATTGCGGGCGTGGGGGCGGTGATCGTTTTTCTGCCGCAGATTCTTCTGCTCTTTCTCTTCATCGGTTTCTTGGAAGATACCGGCTACATGGCTCGCGCCGCGTTTTTGATGGACCGGCTGATGAGCAAAGTCGGTCTGCATGGCAAGAGCTTCATTCCAATGCTGAGTTCCTTTGCCTGCGCGATTCCGGGGATCATGGCCACGCGAACGATTGAGAGTCCGAAAGATCGCTTGGTGACGATCCTGGTGGCGCCGTTGATGAGCTGTTCGGCGCGGTTGCCGGTTTATACGCTTTTGATTGGAGCCTGCATTCCGAACAAAACGGTCTTTGGCGTTCTCAAGCTGGCTGCCCTGACGATGCTGGCGATGTATTTTCTAGGCATCGTGGTCGCGTTGTTGATGGCTTGGGTTTTCAAGAAAACCCTGCTCAAAGGTGAAACTCCCATGCTCATCATGGAATTGCCGCCCTACAAACGGCCGCTGTTCCGGGTCGTGCTGCGGCACATGTGGGATCGCTCCAAGCTCTTTCTCCGGCGAGCGGGCACGGTCATTTTGGGCATCAATATCTTGCTTTGGTTCCTGGCCACCTATCCCAGAACCGCGTCGGTTTCACAGGAGTTCGCCGCCAAGCGGGCCACGATCGAGCAGTCGCAAATGGATGCGCCCGCAAAGCAACAGGCGATCTCCAAGATCGATGAGGAAGCAGCCGGAGAAAGGCTCCGCAACAGCTTCGCCGGAAGAATGGGCCGGGCCATTGAACCGGTGATTGCGCCGCTTGGATTTGACTGGAAAATGGGCATTGGCATTGTTTCGTCATTCGCCGCCCGCGAAGTCTTTGTCAGCACGATGTCCACCGTTTACAACGTGGGATCCGAGGACGATTCGGGCAGTAAAACCAAGCTGGTGGAAACGCTGCGCCAACAAAAGCATCCCGACGGAACGCCTGTTTACACGACCCTAACCGCCGTGACGCTGATGGTTTTCTACGTTTTCGCACTGCAACGCGTCAGCACGGTCGTGATCGTTCGACGGGAAACCAACTCCTGGAAATGGCCGTTCTTTCAATGGGCGTATATGGGATTGCTCGCCTGGGGATTTGCGTTTGCCACGTTTCACCTCGGCCGGGCGCTCGGTTGGGGTTGATTCGCACGCGTTCAAGGACCGCCGACGCGTTGGTTCCCGCCCGGCCTGAAAAATTTTATACAGATTTCCATGCTCAGGTGTCTATGCAATGAAACCGTGAGCGAACACCTGCCATCAGACTGGAGCCAAAGGCTCTACGCTGCCAAAGCCGCAGAGTTGATTCTCTATGACTGGGCTTTGGGCCTTAGCCACGCGGAATCAGAAGAGCTAACGGATGATTCCGACCCCGGGTTTGCCTGTTGCTGGCGGCCACTGCTCAAAAATCACAACAGTGACCTTCGGAATTCCGCTCCGGGAGAGAGTGCGATGACCTTGGGGCAGAGCAATCAAAGCCTGCCGAACTTCCCCAAAAGGCTGATTGCTCCCGCTCGCAATGCCAGTCCAAACGAGAGAATTGAATGGACAAACCACGATGCTTTCACTTCTAGTATCAGCTCATTTTTACCGGCCACGGCGAATTGATTAACATGGAAAAACCAAAACTATCCACCGACCGAGATCCGAGTGCACTTCCACCCAGGAGCAAAGCTGCCCCAATCGAACCGCCGCTAAAACTCCCGCCGTTGTTCCGCAAGGTGGACTGGCTTACGCTCGGCATCACTTTCCTGGCGGTCTTCGTCGGCTATTGTCTGACCTTGGCGCCGGAAATGACGCTGGAAGACTCTGGCGAACTGGCCGTAGGCTCCTTCTACGCCGGTATTCCGCATCCGCCGGGTTATCCCATCTGGACGCTCTACACTTACCTGTGGACCTTGATCCCCTTCGGCAACGTGGCGTGGCGAGTGGGCTTGGGCTGCGCTTTTTCAGGTGCTCTTGCGTCGGGATTGTTGGCGCTCGTGGTTTCGCGCGGCAGCAGCATGATTGTTGAAAGCATCGATGATCTGAAGGCCTTGAATCGCCGCTGGGAAGGTGCGATTTGCGTCGTTTCGGGATTCGTTGCGGGCGCTTTGCTTGGGTTCAACGGCTACATGTGGAGCCAGTCGGTGATCGTGGAAGTGTATCCGCTGAGCGTCGTTTCGTTGCTGGGCGTCGTGGTTTGTTTGATGCGTTGGATCTATGCACCACACCAACATCGGTATCTCTATTGGGCGTTCTTCCTGTTCGGCATTTGCGTCAACAACCATCAGTCCCTGCTCGTGATTGCAATGGGGGTGGAAGTGGTGATCTGGCTGGCCGAACCCAAACTCGGCCGGGAACTGTTTTTCTGGAACACCCTGATCTACGCCTTGGGCTTGATCGCCGGCCCCACTCTGCTGACCGGCAACGCGTCCGTATTTGTCATTTTCAATCTTATCGGCATCGCTTCCGCAGCACTGTGGATTTGGCTGGTGATCAAAACGAAAAAGTCCGGAATTGAGTTTGCACGGGACGGACTAATTTTGGCGGTCTTGGGCTGCATTGGCGCATTCTTCGGCGGAACCACAAATTACATCCCATCGGCCAGCAGTGTTGGCGCGCTCCTGTTAGTCGCGCTGGCCGGAATTGTTGCTGCTGTATTTTTGGGCCGATTTATCCAGCGCACGTGGCATCTCTCCAAGGAATGGCTGATCGTGCTGATCTCCGGCTGTAGCTGGCTGGCTGGATGTGCGTTTTACCTGTTCATGCCCATTTCCGGCATGACGAATCCCCCAATGCAATGGGGCTATCCGCGAACGCTGGATGGTTTCATCCATGCCATCACCCGCGGTCAGTCTGACAAGATTCATCCCACCTCCGGGGTAGGCAACAATGCCTTTGAAATCGTGGGAAGCTTTTTTTCCACCTACGGAATGCAGCTCTGGCGGTTTCTGGAAGGGCTCAAC
>JBQCEJ010000422.1:0-7511 GCA_051960355.1 Verrucomicrobiota bacterium
AAGAACTCGGTTACGAACTCGTTGAAAGACAAGAGGCTGCGTAATGGTTATTTAAAAGACTAAACACGGAATTTCCGAATTCCCGCATCTCCCTGGACAGCCTTTGTCCCACCCATCCCGGTAAAGTGTGCGGCGTGCGATCGAATCAACTCTGGCTTTTTGCTCATCCCAAACCTCTGGTCGAGCGGTTTGGCGAGGAGTTTTTCCGGCATTTGCCCAAAACGCCGGGCGTTTATTTCCTCTGCGGTCCCGGTGAAGGCGTGCTCTACGTCGGCAAAGCCAAAAATCTCCGCAAACGCCTGGGCAGCTATCGCGTGGCCAATCCAGAACGCCTGCCCCGCCGTATCATACGATTGCTGCACCGCGTCACGCGCATCGAATGGGACGAATGCGTCGATGAATCCGCCGCCCGGTTTCGCGAGGAATTGCTGATCGCCGTCCTGCAACCCCGATTCAACGCCGCCGGCAAAGTCTGGCCTCGTGTTTTGTGAATAAGTTTCCTGGAAAGCCATTGCCGCCGCGCTGATCCAAGTTAAAATTATAAACGGCCATGCCCACCGCCAACGTCATCCAGTTACGCCAGCTCCTTCGGGAGAAGATGCCGGACTTGCGCCAAAATCTGGAAGCAGCCCCGGCCCAGCGGCAAAACCATTGGCCAACCGGCCTGCCGCAATTGGACGCGCCGCTCCATGGCGGATTGCCCCGAGGCGCCCTGACCGAAATCACGGCCACTCAACGCGGCTCCGGCAGCGCGCTCCTGATCAATTCGCTGCTGCATCAGGCCGCCCGCGAAAAGCAGATCATTGCCCTGATCGATGGGCGCGATTCCCTGGATGTGACGTCGATGGAACCCTGGATTCTCGCGCGATTGCTTTGGGTGCGGAGCCAATCCGCCGAGGAAGCTTTGAAGTCCACCGACCTGCTTTTGCGTGATCCGAATGTTTCGCTCGTGTTGTTGGACCTGATGGCCAATCCCGTCGCTCAGGTGCGCCGCATTCCGACCACCACCTGGTTTCGTTTCCAGCGAATGGTCGAGCCGACTGCGACCGTTTGCCTGGTGCTGACGCCCCAGCCGATGGTGAGTTCCGCGCAAGCGCGAATCACGTTGTTGCCGCCCCGGTTTTCTCTCGATGCTCTCGATTGTGACCGCGAAGAACTGTTGGGCGACTTGAAATTGGAAGTTTCCGACGCCCGGCGTCATCGGGAATCGGGCGAGCGTCTGCGCCATTTCGCATAAGGCTTCGAATCATGTTCGCGGCGGTTTTCATTCCAGACTTTTCACTCCAGGCGGTTTTGCGGCGCGACCCCGATCTGAGTTTGCGGCCGGTGGCATTGGTGGACGCGGCCTTGCCCAAGCCCAACATCGTGCAACTCACGAACGCCGCGCGGGCGAGGGGAGTCGTGGAGGGACTTACGCCCAGCCAATCCATGGCGCGTTGCGCGGAGTTGCGAATTGAAAGCCGTTCGCTGGCTCAGGAGCAGATTGCCACCGACGCGCTCTTGCAAACCGCCTACGCGTTCTCGCCAAACATCGAATCCACCGCACCGGGCGTTTGCACCCTGGAACTCAAGGGGCTGGGGTTGAATAGCCGGGACGCATTGCAGTCGTGGGCGCAAACCCTGTTTCAAGTCGGGGCCGGATTGAACTTCGACGCGCAGATCGGAATCGCCGCCACACCGGCGCTGGCCTTGCTTGCCGCCAGTGCCATTCCCCAATCGGTCGCGCAGAATTCCCAATCTGCGGCGGCGCGTGTTTCGAGAATTCATGTCGTCATCGATTCGCTGGAGTTTGTTTCCGCTCTGCCCATTGCAGCACTCGCGCCTGCGCCAGAGATATTCGCCATCCTGGAACGCTGGGGAATTCGAACCGCCGGCGCGCTGTTGAAGCTCGGCAAAACAGCGCTCGTGGAACGTCTCGGTCCAGCCGCGGCGGAATTGCTCGACCGCGTTTCACCGCACAACGGCCGGCCATTGAAGCTGGTGACGCCCCGGCAGGTGTTCGAAGAGCAGATCGAATTCGAAACCGAGATCGAAACCTTCGAGCCGTTGTTGTTTGTGCTGCGGCGCTTTGTGGAACAACTGGCGCGGCGAATGGAAGTTTTGCATCAGGTCGTGGCCGAGATTCATCTCCAGTTAAAACTCAGTTCCGGCGCGACTTACGAACAGCATTTCAAAATCCCGTCGCCCACCGGCAACGTCGAGACGCTGTTCCGCATGTTGCACACGCATTTGGAAAACGTGCGGACCGATACGCCGATCGTCGCGCTGCGACTGGAAGCCAAGCCGTGCTCGCCAGAAACGCATCAGTTCGGGCTGTTTGAAACGACCCTGAAAAATCCGAATCAGTTCGCTGAAACGCTGGCGCGGTTGACGGCGTTGTGCGGTGCGGATCACGTCGGCACGCCAATTTTGGAAGCGACGCATCGGCCGGATGCGTTTCGTATGAGCGCGCCCGAGTTTGATCGCAAGTCAGCGCCAGCGGAGTTGCAGGAAGATTCGGCCACGAAGTTTCTTCCTGGAAAGGGTTCCGGTTTGCAACTGCGCCGCTTTCGTCCGGTCGTTCCGGCGTTCATTGAATTTCGTGAGCAACGGCCAACGTTGCTGCGCAGTGCGGTTTTCAATGGCGCGCTGGCGGATTTGCGAGGGCCATTTTTCAGCTCGGGCGATTGGTGGGATCGACAGCAGTGGTCGCGTGAAGAATGGGATGTGCAGGCACCGGACGGGGTGATGTATCGAGTGTTCCGTTCGGCCGACGGCTGTTTCGTGGAAGGCGTTTACGACTGATGAACTACGTTGAACTCCATGCGCGCAGTGCGTTCAGTTTTTTGCGCGGCGCTTCCACACCCCAAAGGCTGGCGGAACAGGCGGCGGCGCTGGATTTGCCGGCCATTGCCTTGTGCGATCGCAATGGCGTTTACGGCGCGCCGCGGCTGTTCGGCAAAGCCAATGAAGCCGGCATCAAAGCGATCGTCGGGGCGGAACTCGCGATGGACGATCAAACCGTGCTGCCGGTGCTGGTCGAATCGCGCGGCGGTTATCAAAACCTTTGCCAGTTGCTCACCCGAGCGCATCTGCGGAGCGAGAAAGGCAAGGCGCAGGTGCGCTGGGCCGAGTTGCCGGAATTTGCGGAAGGTTTAATTGCGCTCACCGGTGATGAGGAAGGGCCGCTGCGAAACCATTTAAATCAGCAAACGGTGACGAAGCTCCTCGGCATCTTCGGATCCAACCGGCTCTTCGTGGAACTACAGCGCCATCGGCTGCGCGGTGAGGAGCGCGTGAATCGGGGGTTGATCGAACTTGCCGGGCAATTCCGCCTGCCGTTGCTCGCCACCAATGGCGTGCTTTACGCCTCCGAGTTGGAACGGTCCAGTCTCGATGTGTTCACCTGCATTCGGAATCACACGCATCTGGATGCCGCCGGAAAGTTGCTCGCCCAAAACAGCGAACGTCATCTCAAGACCGCCGCGCAAATGACCGAGCTGTTCCGCGATTGTCCGGAAGCGATTGAGAATACCGTGCGTTTGGCCGAGCGTCTGGAGTTCACACTCGAAAAGCTGGGTTATGAATTCCCGGCCTACGCCGTTCCTGCCGGTGATACGATGGATTCCGTCCTGCGCGAACAGGCTTTTGCCGGCGCGCGGAATCGTTACCGGCATTTGGGCGAAGTGCCGGAGAAAGTTCGCGGTCAGATCGAAACCGAACTGGCGCTCATTCAGAAACTCAAGGTGGCCGGTTATTTCCTGATTGTTTGGGACATCGTGCAGTTCTGTCGCGAACAGAACATCATGGCGCAGGGCCGTGGCAGCGCGGCCAACAGCACGGTTTGTTTTTGCCTCGGCATCACCGCAGTCGATCCGCTGCGATTCAACACGCTCTTCGAACGGTTTCTCACGGAAGGTCGGAAAAATTCCTGGCCGGACATCGACATCGATCTGCCGAGTGGTGAACGGCGTGAGCGGGTGATTCAGGAAATCTACAAACGTTACGGCCAACACGGCGCCGCCATGACCGCCAATGTCATTACGTTTCGGGGCCGCAGTGCCGCGCGTGAAGTCGGCAAAGCGTTGAATCTGACTGGCGATGTGCTGAATCGCTTTTCCAATCTCTACGCGAACGGAGATTTTCCGCACACGCTTGATCTCGCCGCGCAGATGGAGCGAGCCGGTTTGCCAAAAGAACATCCGCGTGCTACCGCTTTTGGCGCGTTGTGCGATGCCGTTCACGGCGTGCCTCGGCACCTCGGCCAGCATTCAGGCGGCATGATTATTTGTCAGGGCAGCTTGAACTCGATTGTTCCGCTGGAGAACGCTTCCATGGCGAATCGCGTGGTGGCGCAATGGGACAAAGACGATTGCGAAGATCTCGGCATCATCAAGGTGGATTTCCTCGGGCTTGGCATGATGTCGGTCTTGCAAGACACCGTGGAACTGACGCGCAAGCTGGGCCGCCCGGTCGATCTCGCGCAACTGCCGCAAGACGACGCCAAGACGTTCGCGATGATGCAGAGCGCGGATACAGTTGGCGTGTTTCAAATCGAAAGCCGCGCGCAGATGGCGACCTTACCGCGCATGAAACCCAAATGTTTCTATGACGTGGTGATCGAGGTGGCGATCATTCGTCCCGGCCCGATTCAAGGCCAACTCATGCATCCTTACCTGAACCGGCGTTCGCTGGTGGAGCATGGCGCGGATCCCAAAAGTTTTCCCTGTTATGATAACCGTCTTCGCCCGGTGCTGGAGCGGACGCTCGGCATTCCGCTCTTCCAGGAACAGATGTTGCAGATCGCGATGGTGATGGCGGATTTCACCGGCGCCGAAGCCGAGGACTTGCGGCGCGCCTTGAGCTTTCATCGTTCCCAGGAGCGAATGCAAAAAGTGGAAAAGAAACTGCGCGCGGCCATGGCGGAAAAGGAAGTTCCGCAGAATACGGTGGAGGAAATCATCGCGGCGGTCGGTTCGTTTGCGCTCTACGGTTTTCCCGAATCCCACGCGATCAGCTTTGCGCATCTGGCGTACGCGTCGGCTTATTTGAAGGCGCATCGCGCGCCGGAGTTTTACGCCAGCCTGTTGAACAATCAGCCCATGGGGTTTTACTCCTCGGCGTCGCTGGTGAAAGACGGGCAACGGCACGGTGTGAAATTTCGTCCCGTGTGCGTGGTCAATTCAGAATGGGATTGCACCATCGAAGGCGCGGCTGAAAGCCAAACGGCGGAGCAGGGGAACCTGACTGGCGAGGGAAAGGGAGAAGCCATTCGTCTTGGCCTGCGAGTGGTTTCCGGCTTGAGCCAGCGCAGTGCCGCGCAGTTGCTGGCAGAACGGCGGAAAGCTCCTTTCAGATCACTGGACGATTGCAAACGGCGGGCGCGTTTGCAAAAGGAGGAGTGGCGCGTGCTGGCTGAAGTGGGCGCGTTGAACTGCTTTGTGGCGCATCGCCGCGAGGCCTTGTGGGACGTGGAACGGGAATTACGCCAGGACGATTTGTTTGATTTGACCTCGACCCGCCCGCACGGCTCGCCATTGCTACCGATGAATTATGCCGAACGGATTCGCGCGGATTACAGCGCCATGCGACTCACGACCGGTGCGCATCCGATGGCTTTGCTCCGCTCGCAATTGAAAGGCGTCTGGCGCAGCGCGGATTTATCCAGAGCGACGCATGGCAGCCGGGTGCAGATCGCGGGCAATGTCATTTGCCGTCAACGCCCCGGCACGGCGAAGGGTTTCGTTTTTATCAGCCTGGAAGATGAAACCGGAATCAGTAATGCCGTGGTGACGCCGGCGCTGTTTGAAACGCACCGACTGTTGATTACCGAAGAATCGTTTCTGCTGATTGAAGGCAGGTTGCAGCACATCGACAATGTCATCCATGTGAAGGCCGAACGAATTGAGCGATTGACGCATGATCCGCGCGTGGCCTCGCCTTCCTACGATTTTCATTGAGCGGCACGAATTCATGCCGGGCGACGTTTCCGCGCCTGATCGTCTGTCGCCTAAAGCCGCACAGCTGCGCTCTGGCCGTGCGCGCCCAGACCTTCTAATTCTGCGAACTTTCTGACCGCTGGCAGGGCTTTCTTCAGGGCCGCTCGATTATATTCCACCAGGCTGGTGCGGCGTTGGAATTGATCAACCGTGAGGCCGGGAAAAGACGCGCCGGCACCGCCGGTCGGCAAGGTGTGACTCGGGCCCGCCACGTAATCGCCGAGAACGGTCGGTGACCAGCCACCCAGGAAAATGGCGCCCGCGGTGAGGATGTTTTCGGAAAGCTGACGCGGGTTGCGCGTCATGACTTCGCAATGTTCCGGAGCGAGTTGATTGGCCAGCGACACCGCATCCGCCAGCGTTTTTACCTGAATCAGCCAGGTGTTTTGGTCGAGCACCTTTTGAATGAACTCGCGCCGGGCGAGTTTGGGCAATTGCTTCGCGATTTCCTTTTCCACCGCTTTCAGCAGTTTCCCGGACGTGGTGACGAGCCAGATGCGTTCGTGACCGGAACCGTGTTCGGCCTGCGCGAGCAGATCGGCGGCGGCGAATTTCGGATTGGCAGTTTCATCCGCCAACACCATGACTTCGCTGGGCCCGGGCAACAGATCGATCGCCACGTAACCGACGAGCAATCGTTTGGCCGTGACCACGTAGGCGTTGCCGGGTCCGAAAACTTTTTGGACGCGACGAATGCTCTTGGTCCCGTAAGCCATCGCGGCGATCGCTTGCGCGCCACCGACACGGTAAATCTCGGTCGCGCCCGCCGCACGCGACGCAAACAGCAGCGCAGAATTGATCGATCCATCCTTGCCGCAGGGCGTGCAGACGACGATTTCCTTGCACCCGGCGACCTTCGCCAGAGTGATGGTCATCAGCGCAGTGGAAACGAGCGGTGCGGTTCCGCCGGGGATATAAATGCCGACGCGTTGGAAGGCGTCGAATTTTTCGCCGACCCTGGCGCCGTGGGAGTTGGTGGATTGCCAGAACTTGCGGCGCGATTTGCGGGCGAAGTTGGCGATGTTCTTTTCCGCCTCAGTGACTGCTGCACGCAAGGCTTCGTCGGCTTTCAACGAGGCTGACATCAGTTCAGCCTGGGAGACAGGCAGTTGATCCACCGTGAGTTTTGCGCCATCGAAGCGTTCGGTGAATTCGAGCAAGGCATCGTCGCCGCGCGACTGGACGGCATCGAGAATGGCGCGGGTGCGCTCCTCGATTTGGCGGTCAAACAGACTGGAAGGGGCTGTCACTTCCTGCAACCGCTTGGGAAAATCTGCGTCCGTGTGGCGAATCAGTTTCATGCGCGGGCAAGCTAGAGGAACAGGGCGGCAAAGTCAAAACCGGCTGCCATTTGGGCCATATTGGGGAGGAATATTGAACGCTCAACAGTCAACGCCCGAACGCCGAACCGTCCGACTTTGAGATGGAGCGTTCAGTGTTGAGCGTTGCACTTTCTCTGCCTTTTCAAACTCCTTGCCTTCGTTGACACCCCCGAAACGCACTGTTACTTTGCGCCCTCTTTTGCGATGGAAT
>JBQCEJ010000423.1:0-3468 GCA_051960355.1 Verrucomicrobiota bacterium
TTCTTTTGAAAATGCAGCTGAAGCCGCAAACGCCCGAAACCGCGCCGTCCCAACCGCTCGGCAAACCGGCGCTGGCTTTGATCACCCTCATTCCGCTGGTCTGGCTGCTGTCCGCAACCATGACCGCCGGCGTTCAGAAGATCTGGCACACGGACCCGCGAATCGGTTTTCTGGCCGCCGCAAAAGCAGCCGAGCAGAAACGCGAAGTTCTGCGCCCCAGCTTGCCGACCGTTGCGGCGGAGCCACTCGCGGCGCAGCGCAAAGAAATCCAGCAACTCTCACGGCAGATCTTCAATTTCAAACTCGACGCGTTCGTCGCCGCGGCGTTCCTGATTCTGGTTTCGATCATTGTCGCCGTCAGCATTCGTGAATGGATTCTTCTCCTGGCGCGGAAAAAAATCTCCGAACTGCGCGAGACGCCGCCGGTGTGGCTGCCGGATTACGCGGTGGCTGAATCGAGACCAACGAATGTCATGAGCCTGATCGCCTTGGGTTTCGCGTTGTTGAAAGAGCTTTCCGGCGAAGCGCATTTAGAGCGTGCCCAACAGCAGGCGCACTTGTGCGAATGCCAACTGGCCAAGGAAAGTTTGCCGTCGATAACGGCGAACCCGAAAACTGCGGAACAAATTTACCTTGAGAGCACGGAACAACGCTTTACGGGCGTTCGTCGCTGCTGTTGACCCGTTGCCGGGCGAGTTTTCCCATGGCCAAGCGCGACTTTGAAATCTAAGGTTTCCGCGTGCAGCGCATCGGAATTTTTGGCGGTTCGTTTGACCCGGTTCACCTCGGTCACCTGCTGGTCGCGCAGGCGGCGCGGGAAGAGCTGGAATTGACGCGCCTGTTCTTCGTCCCGGCCGCGCAATCGCCGTTCAAACCCGACCGCAATCCAACGCCCGCCGCCGAGCGACTGCGATTGCTCCGCCTGGCTCTGGCGGGCCAGAGTTGGTGTGAAATCGACGAGCAGGAGATCGAGCGCGGCGGCGTTTCGTTCACAGTTGAAACGCTGCGCAACTATGCGAAACGCTTTCCCGACGCCCGGCTGTTTTACCTGATTGGCGGCGATCACGTGGGCAAACTCACGCAATGGCGTGAAGCCGAAGAATTGGCGCGTCTGGCTGAATTTGTCGTGATTCCGCGGCCCGGCCAGGCGGAGCAGGCGTTTCCCCTGCCGTTTCGTGGACGTCAACTGACCGGGTTTCCGCTGGGGGTTTCCTCGTCGCAAATTCGGCAGCGGATCAAGGCCGGCAAACCGGTGGAACACCTCGTTCCCGCCGCTGTGGCCGAGGCGATTCGCAACTATCAGCTTTATCTTTAGCCCTCGCTGGGCCATCCTCATTTTCAGATGGATTCAAAAAAACTGGCTTTGCTTTGTCGGGAATTTGCAGACAACAAGAAGGCGGAAGACATCGTCGTCCTCGACTTGCGTGAGCTGTCGTCGGTGACGGATTATTTCGTTATTGCCAGCGGCACGAGCGAGCCGCACCTGCGCGCGATCGTCAACGAGATCACGGATCAGTTGCGGGACAAGCACGAGCTGCGTCCGCGCGCCGTGGATGGCGCTCTGCAAACGGCCTGGATCGTGATCGACTACTTCGACGTGATTGTCCACGTCATGCGGAAAGACGTGCGAGAGAAATACGACCTGGAAACGCTCTGGGGAGATGCTCCGCGGGTAAAACCCCGCAAGAGCGCGTCAAAATCGAAATAACACGCAGGCTAGCGCCGGTGCCAACTGGCGGGGTCAGGGAGCCTTCGGCGGAGTTTCAGCCGCCGTTTTCACCATTTCATCGAGCAGCTTCTTGAAATCTTCCAAGCCTGGTGCCGGGATGATGATGGTGTCGCGTCGGCCGCCCACGTCTTCGGTGATACGGAGAAACCGACCACGAGGATTTTCCTTCAACGTAAACACAAAGGATTTACGTTCGATCTGGATCCTCTCAGTCTTGATCGTCTCTTCATTCACCGGAGGTTTTGGGGCTCCGTAGGGGGGACGGTTCCCGAATGGTGATGGTCGTTCGTTTGAGATCATACAGTTTCCGGTGGGAGCGAAATGCACCCAACGCGGTGATAGTTAACCTTTGACGATTAGCGTGGTTTGGTCAACCCCTGAATTTTACGGAGCTGACGAATCTCGGTGTTGCCGGCGGATTGGTGAGTCTCCAGAAGAAAACGAACAATCCCCCGATCGCCAGCGTGTTGGTCACGTTGAAAATCATCCGCCAAGTCTTGAAAGATTTCACGGCGAGCTGGCGACTGGCCGGTTGCGCATTGACGGTGTATCGAACTTTGTGGGCGGCCTGCAGCCGAGGTTGAACCAAGTTGCTGCCAATCAAGCTGTACAGCAGCAGACCCGCCAGCAGGCTGAACGAAAACTTCCGCGAAGGACGCCCCAGATAAAGCCATTCCAGGCACAGATGCAGCAGCGCGATCAGCGCGCAGGCAATGGAAAACTGGAAGTAACTGGAAAGCACCACGTGGTCGATCGCCGGGGAAAAATACGGCGCATTTTTCGGGTCCAGCACCGCAGCCATTTCCACGGACTTAACCGCCGGACTCGCCACGACGGTATAAAAAACCGAACCACCGAGCCAGATCGCCGCGTTGAGAATGCCGATCAATCGCAAGAAACTAATCACCCGGTGACCTTAGGGAAAACCGCAAAAGCTGCCAAGCCTGATCGTTTTCAGCCCATTCCCCGCAGCCGGCCTTTCAACTCTTTAAGTGATGTCTTTCTTGAGGCGATTCACCTCGTCACGGATCATTTCCACCACCCGATGCTTGGCCAGGTAAACCTGACCTACCGAAACTCCAAATGTCTCCGCCACTTTCTCCGGCGACCACTCTTTGTTCACGTAAAAATCAAAAATCTGATACTTCTGCGGATCGAGCTGGCGACGAATTTTCTTGAGCGCCGCTTCCAACAACGTCCTCTCCCAATCCACTTCCCAAGCCGTTTCCAGATCGCTGGCCGGATCCACGATTCTCTCCGTCGTCCGCGTTCCGGTGGCGATTGGATCCGCACTCGGCTCTGAGTTTGTCCTGCGTTTGCGCAATTGATCCACAATGCGCCAGCGGGCCATGTTCAAGAGCCAGCTTTTGAACGAACCGATGCTGGGATCGTATTTGAAGGTCGGAATGTGCTTGGCCACCGCCATCATCGTTTCTTGCACCACGTCTTCCGCTTCGGCGCGCGTCAACCCAGCCTTCAGCGCTAGATTGTGAATCAGCCGCCAATAGATGTCGAAAAACTCCTGCCAGCTGGAATGATCCTGCCAGTCCTTCAATCGGTGAAGCAGAGTCGCTCGTGTGGAAATCAACTCATCCATTATCCTCCGAAACTACAGATGAGGCGTGTGTTATCAACCTAATTAGCACGAGAAATTGATTGAAACAGACGATCACTTTTGCTTTTTTGCTCCACCGGAAGCAAAACGAGAGACGTCGTCCAGCATTACTCGCCAGAGAACC
>JBQCEJ010000424.1:0-6725 GCA_051960355.1 Verrucomicrobiota bacterium
CACCAGTGATGCGCTGTTGCGTGTGATGGCGAAAAATCCCGCCGAGCGTTTTCTCAGCTACGACGAATTTCGCATGGCGCTGGAATTGGCTCGCAGTCAGTTGCTCATCCGTCAATCCACGCAGACGCCTGAGGGGCCGTCGCCCAAGAGCAAAACCAGCTGGTGGCGGCGCTGAGATGAAAGGCGATTCCGCGACGCCTTGAGAAACAAAAAAGGCAGGCCAGAGCGGCCTGCCTGTGCTGGGGAATGTTTTGGTTACTCTGCCTTCTTCGGCTTCTTTTCTTTTTTCGCTCCGCCGTTGACAGCTTCTGGCTTGGCACCAAAGCGCACCATCGTGGCATTCAATTTACCATCTTCGGATTTGCGATAAGCGCCTCCGACGGCTTCACCGACGACCGCGTCATCGAGCGTCGCGGGTTTGCCATCCTTTTGGATTTTCGTTTCAGAGGTGATCTGAACGGTGGTTGAGCCGACGGTGACCGTTTTGGCAGTCTTATCGACGGCTTTGAGGTTGCCATGAAACGGAGTGACACCCTGCTTTTTCGCACCGGGTTCCTTGGCCTGTTTCGCCGGCTTTTTGTCAGTCGCGTGGGCATCGGTTTCCTGAGCGCGGAGTTGAGTTGGTACGCTGGTGAGTGCCGCAATGACGAGACAGAACAGAACTGCTTTGATTGATTTCATAGTGATATCCCTTTGGTTTCCTTGGTTCGGAACACAGATAACAAATACGCTTCAAGCGGATCAAGAACTTTTTCAATTGCGACTGCGGGCAATCACCAGCTTCCGTCCACGAGCAGATCCGTGATGTTTTTCGCGAGATTGTCACCTAAAACAGTGATCGCCTGCCGTTCGGCGCTGGCCAGGTCGGAACCGACTTGGACCAAAGTATAACCGGAAACTTCCTTATCCAAAAGCACCCGGCCCGAGGCCAATTCGCGCGCGGTCACTTGCGCTCTGACATTAACGCGATAGTCGCTGACGGAGAGAACGTCATTGGGAAGAAAACTCAGTTCGCGCCGGGTGTAGTGCGTCAGCACCCCGGTAACCACAATGTCCGCGCCGCCGTGAGTGGCGAGCCGATAAGTGCCGTCACGTTGGAGATTCCGGCGGAGCGCCGTGGTAACGGCATCGCCCAGACGCGGTTCCATCGTCTGATTTGAAAAAGGTGTGACTTGAATGGATTTTTCGCCAGCGGCGACGCTGTTGGTCGGACCCAGACGATAGGCGCATCCAGCCAGCGCACACATCAGCAGGCCAAGAAAGAGCAGACGAATGAGGCGCATGGCTACTTGTTCGCGGACTGGAGACGTTGATTCAACGCATCCAGCTTCTGGCGGGCGCGGATCGCGTAGGGTGAGTCCGGTTCGTTCAACATCAGAGTGACAACCTCATTGTAATAGATCTTTGCCGCAACCCACTTCCCTTCTTTCTCGTAATATTTGGCAATCTCGAAGTTACCGCGTGCCTGTTCAGTCTTAAGATCGGTGATGGTCTTTTGCGCTTCAGGAACGCGGGAATCGTCGGGGAATAAAGTCATGAAGTCCGTGAACGTAGCGATGGCCTGGGCCGCTGTATTCTGGTCGTATTCGGCCGTGGCCGCCTGCTTGTTGTAAGCCATGCTTTGCTTGTAGAGAGCGGCGGAGGCAATTTGCGGACGATCGTTATACCGGTCGGCGGCCCGTTCGTAAGCTTTCACTGCCTCCGAGTAATTGGATTGTTTCTCGCGGGCCTCGCCGACGTTCAGTTGGGCCTGCGGCGCAATGTCGCTGTAAGGTCCATTCTTCACGATTTTCTGGTAAAGGTCCGCAGTCTTGTCCATGGAAGAGAAGAATGGAATGTAACCCCAAAGCCGGAACCGTTCGCCCGCCAGAAAGCGGTTGGCAATTTCAAACTGGCGCGTCAGCACATCGTCGTAATTGATGGCTTTGGGATACTTCTCCAGCAGCTTCTGGTACTCTTTGAAAGCCCGCTCATCGAGGCCTTTCTGCTCATAGCACCGACCGATGATGTATTGGGCTTGCGGCGCGTAATCGGACAGGGGCCAGACCTTCACCGTGCGCCGTGCCGCCTTCGATGCGAGGGAGTAATCCTTCTTGTCAAAAGCATCCTGAGCGACGATCAACTGATCCTTGGCCCGGGTGCGTTGCCAGTTGCCCCCGCCGCCCACGGGTTCGTACGTCCAGCCTTCACCGGGAGTGTAAATCAAGGGGGCGGGAGAGCGAAACGGAGCAAGCACCACTGCGGTGCTGATGAGCAGGAGGCAAATGAACCGGCGATTCATGGCGCCACGGTAGAGACGCGCTTTCGGCAAGTCAAGGCAAGCGGTCTAGCCGCGATAAACGATCATCACGGCGTAATCGGTCACGAGCTTTTGCGACGAAATATCGACGTGCGTATAGGTCAACGGGCTGATGTTTACAATGTTCGCCTCGCCAACTTTTCCGAGAAACAGGCTTACCACTTCGTCAAATTTATCGTGTCCGACTTCCACGCAATCGGTGTGGCGGATGGTTTTGACTTTGATCTTTTTATCCGTCTCCTTGGCGGCGACTTCCAGCGGCGGCAGCGGCTTGGTGATGAGACTCTCGGCGGGCGTTGAGCGCACCGGAACCTTCAAATGCATTTCGATTTTTGCCGCAGCGGAGGTCGCGATTGGATTGCCGCTCGGAGCCGGCGCGACGGGGATTCTTCCACTGGTATCCGCGCCGCTGGTTCGCGTTCCTTTTGTGCCGACATGGGGGATGACGATCGTAGAATCGCAGGCGGGACATTCGATTTCAGAGCCCGCTCCGGAGCTGTCCACTTCGAGTTCCTGTTCGCACTTCGGGCAATTGAAGATAATGTCCATAACAAGGAGCGCTTCGGGTGAAGCGGGTCCAGACTAAAACTCCCGTCCAACCTTAGCCAGCAAAAACTTCCCTGTAAGCGCTTTGCGCAAGCCGCAACGGCTACTCGTAGGTTTTCTGCATCGATTCGATGCGCGGCCAAACGGGCGAGGAACTTGATGTTCGTTCTTTGACGGCTGCAAAAATGCGTCGTGCTTCGCTGGGGTCGGTGCGCGAAACCAACAGGCAATAATCCAGTTCGATCCAAGCTCGGCGCGGGTCCTGCAAAACTCGGGAGTAATTCCGAAGCCACATCTGCATCGCAGCCGGGCCTTGTTTCATCGCCGCGTCGAGCGAGGCTTGCAGCTCATAGGGCATTCCCGGCAATTGCTCCGGAACGACCGCTTTGGCCGCAGCCTCCTGGCGGTCTGTCTCTTTCTGGTTCTCGAATGTTTCCCAGTACTTGTACAGGCCCCAACCCCCGAACAGCACCAGGGCGATGAACAGCGCCGCAATGAACTTTGTCGTCATGATTCCTCCACTCGTTCGATGCGCGCGCCGAGTTTGCGCAGCTTCAAATCCATGTTCTCGTAGCCGCGATCGAGGTGGTAAACGCGATTGACCTGAGTAGTGCCGCGCGCGGCCAGGCCCGCAATCACCAGCGCGGCTGAAGCCCGCAGGTCACTCGCCATCACCGGCGCGCCGCTCAAAGGTTTGCCGCCTTTGACAATTGCGCTCGGTCCTTCAATTTCGATATCTGCCCCGAGCCGCGCCAGTTCGCTCACGTGCATAAAGCGCGATTCGAAAATTCTCTCCGTCACAATGCTGATGCCCGGCGTCACGCACATCAGCGCCATGATCTGAGCCTGGACATCGGTTGGAAAACCGGAGTAGGGCAGGGTCGTGATGTCCACCGGCTTGAGTTTGCCGTTGCGCCGAACCGTGATCGCCGCGCCCTTGCGTTCCACCTTGACGCCCGCATCGTGTAATTTGTCCAGCACCGCGTGCAGGTGGTCCGCGCGCGCGCCGTGCAACGTGACTTCACCGTTCGTGGCGGCCGCGGCGATTGCGTAGGTGGCGGCTTCAATGCGATCAGGAATTACTTCGTGTTCCGCGCCGTGCAGTTCCTTGACGCCCGTGATGGTAATCGTCGGACTGCCTGCGCCGCATATTTTTGCGCCCATGGCGGTAAGAAAATTCGCGAGGTCCACCACCTCCGGTTCACACGCGGCGCTTTCGATAACGGTCACGCCTTCGGCCAGCGTGGCGGCCATCATGATGTTAGCCGTGCCCAAAACCGTCGAGCCAGCGCGTCCGCCCAAAAACGTGGCCGCCCCGACCAATCGCTTGGTGCTCGCTTCGACGTAACCATTCTCGATTTTGAGCTTCGCGCCCAGAGCTTGAAAGCCTTTCAGGTGAAGATTGATCGGGCGCGCGCCGATGACGCAGCCGCCGGGCAGTGAAACGATCGCCTTATTCAAGCGCCCGAGCAGCGGTCCCATGATGCAGATGGACCCGCGCATCTTGCGCACGAGATCGTAATCGCCCGCGCCCTTGATTTTTTTGGCGTGAATGCGGACGGTGTCGCCGTCGAACTCAACTTTGGCTCCGAGCCATTGAAGAATCTGGCCCATGAATTTGACATCGCTCAGATTCGGCACGCGACGGATCACACACGGTTCGCTGGTGAGCAGCGTGGCGGCCATAAGTGGCAGCACTGCGTTCTTGGCCCCGCTGATCGTGACATCGCCGTGCAACGGGACGCCGCCTTTGATTAACAAGCTTTCCATGAGAATAAATCAGTTATCGCATCGCTGACAGGAACGTAAATCGCGGCTGCACCATCTGTGGAATCCAGGGTTTTCTGTGTCGAACGTGATGAAAAAAAACGTTTCAGAGCCGCGCAATCAGGATTCTTTGCCGTTGAGTGTAGTCGTCGCGAATGGCTTCCACAACCCACTTCTGCGCTTCGAATATTTTTTTAACCGCTTCGCCTTGGGCGTCGCCAAACTCAACCATAATCCGTCCATTCGCTTTTAGAAACGGACGCGCTTCGATTGCCAAACGACGATAAAAGTCGAGACCGTCCGCGCCGCCGTCAAGCGCGCTGCGCGGATCGTGATCACGCACCTCGGGATCAAGCGTCTCGATTTCCGCGCTGGCGATGTACGGCGGGTTGCTGATGATCAGGTCAAAGACTGCGCTGAATTCCAGAGCGTTGTCAGGCGCAGGGGGCAATGCCGAAAAGCCATCGCCTTGCAGAAACTGAATCCGATCCGCCACATGGTTGCGCGTGGCATTTTCCCGGGCGGTTTTCAGCGCACTTTCGGAAACGTCCAGCGCGCAGATTTTTGCAGCGGGGCATTTTGCCGCCAGCGCAATGGCGATGCAGCCGCTGCCAGTTCCGAAATCGAGAGCGGTTGCGGCTTGAGCCGTGATCATTGAGAGAAACTTCCAGCCTTCCTCCGCGAGCAGTTCCGTTTCCGGACGTGGAACGAGCACGTGCGGGTTGACGGCCATTTCAAATCCGCAAAAGGAAGTGGAGCCGACAATGTGCTGCAATGGCTCGCGCTGGCCGCGCCGCCGCACGAGCTCGCGCAGAGTGTCGGTTTCTGAATCCGTCAGCGCGCGTTCGAAGTTCAGGTAGATCTTCATGCGCGGCAGCTGGAGCACATGCGCCAACAGCAGCTCTGCTTGCAGACGCGGCGAGTCCACCCCTTTCTTCGTTAGAAAGTCCGCGCTCTTTTGAATCCCTTCCAGCACTGTCATGGGCGCAGAGTAGGAAGTTATCAGTTGGTCTAAAACCAAAAAGGTGAGGTTCGGATCGCGGTCGTTCCGCAGTTCTACCGAAGGCCGGTCCAAACTCTTACGGGAACGATTTGCCGCCAATACGGATTTCGCAGCGGGTGGCTGACAATTTATCTTTTGAGCCAGTCCGGAAAGACGAACCTTCCGAGATCAACATTTAACATGCCACAAAAGTTGAACCTCTTAACCACCTCGCTCGAAGGTGGCATTCTGCGCAAAGGGCCGCGTGTCTTTGCCGTGTTGGGCAAAGCGACGCCGAGCGGGCTCACCGTTTTCCGCCGGGACGACATCGGCCGCAGTTGGGCCGTAACTGCTGAGCATGGTTGTCTGCGTCTTGAGAAGCTGGCTGGCGACGAAGAAGTCACTGGCTTGGATGTTTTCCTGACGACGCCGTTCTCGTACGAGTATGGGATTTCCGGAATGCCCGGCGCTCCGGAATTCACGCGCGCGATTTTCGGGCTGCTGCCGTCTGAATTGGAACAACTCGTCTCGACCCTCCGGCGCGGGAGTTTTCCCGTGCTGGGCTTCTCGCCGGGTGATTCCAAGTGCAGCCTGACCGGCAACACCATTCCGGCCTGCTGGCCGCACATGGTGGTTTCCAACCAGTCCCTTTACGGAAACATTGTTTCTCTCGAAGCCTTCGTGCGGATTCTGATTTCCTCAATGCCCCAAGGCCAGATCAGCGCCAGATTTCCGAGTCTGCAACCAACACTCAAGCATCTGTTGCGAGTGATGGTGACGCATCGGCGCGGCTTGCCCTACTGCCCGGAAGTGCTGGAGCTATCGCCTGCGGCAGTGCTGGCTGAGAAGTAGCGCGACTTCATGGCAGCGGGATGTTCTCAACTTTGAATGGGAAGGTCTGCGTCGCTTCCGGTGTGGCCAGAGAGATCATCAATTGGGTGTCGGCCGGAGGCGGAGCATCTAAGTCCTGGCTGCGCATTTCATTGGAAGACCAACTGCCGCGACGTTTCAGGGCTTTCCCGTTCGCATCCTGGAATTCCACCTCGACCACGCGTTTGTCCGGATCCTTGATGTAAAGCTTCACACTGTTCTTGGAATCGGATCCCATCATGCCGCTGAACATCCCTTTGA
>JBQCEJ010000425.1:0-5826 GCA_051960355.1 Verrucomicrobiota bacterium
GCGAACCGGAGTCAAATGGATGGAACGCTGGAGGAATTCGAGGGTTTCGCGCGTCTTGAGCGGCTGGCCTCCGGCGTATTTCTTTCCCCATTCCTCGTTCAGCTTCAACCGGTCGATCACTTTGCCCAGGATGAGTTCCGATTGGATGACTTCAAATTCGGTCTGAATGAAGTAAGGATCGTAGTTCTTCGGCGTGTATTGCTCGAAAGAAGGCGTATCGGTGCTATCACTGGTCACCTTGATTCGCGCTGTTGCTGAAAAAGTCTGAGGAAGAAGGTAAGTAACGAGGGTCGCAGTGATCACTACCAGAAGAAAAACCGCCAGAATAACGGTTTTGCGGATGCGGATGATGCGCCAGTAATCTAAAAAATGTAACTTTGATTCCTGCTGAGCAGGAGTTTTCATGGAATCCATAATCAAAAAAAAGGGGGCGAGTCTTTATGAACCCGTCCCCCGCATAAAACTTCAGTGTTAATTAATAACTCGCTGTCACACCGATGTAAACTCTGTTTCGGTCATATTCAGCGGTGACTTCAGAATCGAGGCGGTCGTAGTTGTAACCCGCGTCAAAGGACAGAAAGGGATTGAACTTGTATTCCAGATTCAAACCCAAGGCGTAGTATTGACTGGCCTTGCCGTCCAAGGACGTGTTGTGACCGTTATAGATCATGTTCTGGAACGATCCGGTGAGGCTGCCATACACACGGGGAACAATCCGATGACGGATGGATCCATAAACCAAGGACACGTCGGTATCGCGCACATAGCTGTCCCGGCTCTGCCCGGTGACGTCCGTCGCACTGCGGCTTTGGCTGAATCCAAGGCTAACCATGCTTTCCGGCGCGTAAACGTATTGGCCGCTGAGCCGAACGTAGGGACTGACATCGCTTGAGTTGCCGTTAGGGCTATTGAAATAATCGTTGAACTGAACACCGACGCGAGCCGAGCCAGACAGGTTCGGGCTGAAGCGATGATCTGCGCCCAGATAACCGATGTAGGAGCGGCGATCACGTTCATCACTCATCAGAATAGTGGTGGGATCGGTGATATTTCCCGCAATCGCCTCATCCGCCGTGTAATTGACCTGTTGAAATTCAGCGCCGACCAACCCGGTGGTTTCGGGCGCCAACAACCAGCGCGCATCGATATTGGCCCGGTTCTCAATACGATCCAATGAACCGGAATTGCTCGGAATAATGTTGTCGGCTGCATCCACGTTTTTGCTGTCACTGAAGTCATCCGCGTAGTCGAAGTAAGAATTCCCATATCCCAATTGCAGGCTGAACAACCGCGTGATCTGCGCATCGAAGGTGATCGTGCCGTAATTACGGATGTTGTTTCCGGGAATATTTTGAGTAGTGGCAGTCGGTCCCACCCGCAATGCATCGGGTTCCTGACCGATCACGAACGAGTCCGTCACCCCCACCTTGAACCGCTCACTGATCGCGTGATCCAGCGCGCCGTCAAACGTATGATCCTGCGTATATTTTTCCGCGTAATTTTCGGGCTTGCTGCTGAAATACTTGGCGGCGTAACGATAGCCGAGCCGAACCTTGGTTGCTTCATTCTCCCAGTTCAAACCAACACCCGGACTGATCTCCCATCCAAACGTATCGTTCTTGTTGGGGCCGCTCGGGGCGGTGCTCGGGTTGTCGTCGTAGAATCCGCGAAGACTGGCGGTGGCGTTCCACAATTTTGACGGTGGCGCGTCGAAATCCTGAGCTGAGGCGGTGGGCAGACTGGACGCACCAAGCACGACCACTCCAAGAGAAGCAACTATTTTGTTCATATTCATTAAACTCGTTAACACCCGGGAAGTAGGGCCAACCTAATCACGTAGGGTTTAACCGAAAAACGATAAAGGTGTCAAATGATTCTTCAATTTCGCCACTTCACCAACTTGAAGATCCCAGACAGAATCCACAAGCCGCCTGAGAATGGACATGAACCGGGCGCTTCCGTTCAATGAGAAAAACCACCCACTCAGCCGACAAGAGCGCCGTTCACGCCGAGGGCACCTTCAGCACCTGCCCCACCCGCATTCTTTTTGGCTCCAGAGTCGGATTGGCCGACATCAAAGCGTTCAGTTTCACCCCATACTTCCGGGCAATGGAACTCAGCGTTTCACCCGCTTGAACCGTGTGGGTGCGAACCAGAGTCGAACCCCGGTTCGTTTGTGTCTCAGCATTTACCGGGGTCGGGCTGGTCGGCTGACTGGATGTGATCGGTGTGTTGTTTGCGGTTGTGCTCTGGACCGTCCCTGGCGGGTTGGCGGTCGAACGGCTGGCGAAATACTCCTTCCACTTGGCATTCTCGTCCTTCAGCCGTTTATTTTCGTCCAGAAGCTGATCAAACTGACGCTGCATCCCCGGCGTAATCGGCAACGGCAAAACGGTCTTTGCCAAATCCTGTTTGCAGTTGGTAATGCGCGGACGGATCACCTCCGCACTGTCCGAACCGGGCCGAAGTTTTAGAAATTGCTCGTAATGGTAAATCGCGGCTGCGGCGTCCCCTTCCCTTTCTTCGTACAAGCAACCCAACTCGAAGTGCGCCTTGGCATTGCGTGGATTGACCTCCAAAGCCTTTTCAAATTCCTCGATTGCTCCCCGGTAATCCATGCTGTTGATTGCATTCTTGCCCGCGAGAAAGTGCGGCTCCTTCTCCTCGTCCACCTGCTGGCCGGACGGAAAGCAGCCGTTTCCGCTCAAGACTAGCAGAAGCGTCAGCACACCGCGAAAAAGCCAGACCCGGAACATCATTGAGCGAAACTAAACGAACCGACTGCGTGGTGCAATACGACTTCAGAGCGCAAGAGCTTTTTCCGATTTAACCGCAGCTCTGGACGCGGGATTTACTTTTTTTCCGCGCCGCCGCTTTCGGACTGAACCTGCTGGAAGGGATTTTTAGAGCCAGCTGGGAGCTTTTCCAGATGCGGTGCAAAGAGCGGGCTGACACCACAAAAAACGCAGCTCATCACGAAGTGAACCAACTGTGCCGCCCCGAGCTGAACCAAATCCAAAACACCAAAGCCGTATGATACAATCGCGCCGGTAATCAGCAGCGCTCCGGGCATCAACGCCGCGCCCGCGAGCTTCCAGCTTCCCCAAAAGCTCAACTCCCGATTGGCGTAAAATCCGATCAACCACACCGGTCCAAACAGAACCGTCGCCAGCAAACACCAGATTAGCATTAACCCGAGAGCGACGGCTGCGAAGCTAATCCAGAGGATGGGAGGACGCCACGCACCCCACCACGGCTCCAGATCAGTGCGGTTGCAGACCAGAATCCAATGCGTCTGCGGATAAGGCAGATCGCAGTAACCCAAGAGCGAAATCAACCGCACAGTCCCGCGACCGAGTTCAACCTGAATATGTGCCGGCACGCGGATATCGCCGCGATGATTCAAATCGGAAATAACGGCCAAGAACCGTCCTCTGGCCAGAAGGCTCGGCGTTTCGTTCGTCCAATCCAATTTGCCGGCGCGAATTTCGTCTTTGGCCGGCATTTGGAGGATGGCTGCTTGGACGGTTGGAAACCACGCATTGTCGAGGAACCAGACCACGATCGAAGCCGCCAGCAGCGCCACGATGAGCTGCACCAGCATGAGGCGCCGCAACGGCGCCGCCGCAAACTCCGCCACTCCATGAAAAGTGAGCGGTTGCCATGCCGTGGGTTTTTTAAGCCAGCTCAGGTTCATAACGCAATGGCCCGCCGATCCAGCAGACCACTGCGCAACACGTTAGCAACCGGCGTGGGAATTGTCTCGGACGTTTGTGTCCGATCAAGGTGCGGGCGGCGCCCCGGCCGAAGGCTGTTCCGGATTCTGATTGGGCTGCGGAGCCACCATTACGGGCACGGGATAGCGCAGTTTCATCACATCGTCCACGAGCACCTCGACGTAATACGTCCCGGGAACCTTGAATTCAACCTGCCCGAAAACGGTGACATTAGTGGCATGGAGATTCGGGTCCTGAAGGGCAAATTTCACCTCACCTTTGCGCAACACGGTGGTCTGGTCCGGCGCAATCAGTCGCACGTTTTCAGTAAACTGACCGATGCCTGCGGTCCAACGGTTGAACACGCTCAGTTTCAAGGCGACCACCGGCAGTTGCGGCACGCGAATGAAATTGATCACGCCGATCAGGAAAAAATTTCCGGTCACTTCCTGGCGAATTTCTTCGCACAACAAGGAACATTGGAGATCAGGCAGGATTCGAGTGGCTTGCATATTCTTAAGGGCAGTTAAATTTCAAGTTCAAATCAAGTGGAACAAAAGCCTCGATGCACCAGTTCACCGGACAGCTTCGGCTGCGCGAACGGTGTTCTGCATCAGCATCGCAATCGTCATCGGGCCAACTCCGCCGGGATTGGGAGTGATCCTTCCGGCGATCGGCTGAACATTGAGGAAATCGACATCGCCAACAAGTTTTGAGCCGCTTTTCGAGCTTGGATCACTGACGCGATTCACGCCCACATCGATCACCACCGCACCGGGTTTGACCATGTCCGCTTTCACGAACTCGGCGACTCCGATCGCCGCAATGATAATATCCGCGCGAAGGCAATGCGCTTTGATGTCGCGCGTTGCCGAATGGCAAAGGGTGACGGTCGCGTTGGCTCCTTTTTCTTTCTGACACAGCATCGCCGCCATCGGCTTTCCCACAATATTGCCGCGGCCCAGAACGACCACTTCCGCGCCGTCTGTTTTCACTCCGGAGCGCACGAGCAGTTCACGAATACCGGCGGGTGTGCAAGGGTGAAATCCAGTGGGATCACCGAGCATGAGCTTGCCCACATTAACCGGATGAAAACCATCCACGTCCTTCTGCGGCAGCACGGAGGCGTAAATCACCGCTTCGCGGATCTGCTTGGGCAAGGGCGCCTGAACCAGGATGCCGTGGAGCCGCGCATCGGCATTCAATCGTGCAAGCAACTCCAGAAGTTCCGCCTCGCTGGCGGCTTGGTTCAGAACGTGCGTCTCGGAAACAATTCCCAAGTCCGCGCAGGTTTTTTCTTTGCGTCCGACGTAAACCTTGGACGCCGGATCTTCTCCAACGCGAACAAAGGCCAGCCCGGGTTGGATGCCTCGGGATTTGAGCGCCGCGACGCGTTGAGCGAGTTCGCTCTGGATCTGCGCGGCAATGGCCCGGCCGTCGATGAGATTCCCTGCGCCCATTAGTCGAGCACTTGAATCCGCTGGATCGTAATCACCGGCGTGTTGCGCCAACGCTCGTCCAGACCTTCTTCGCCGGTCACGATGATGTGCAATCCCTTGTAGCGGCTGAGATCAAGGTTGGTCGAGCTGGAATACAGATAGTTGATCGGCCTGAAATTATCCGGGCTGACCAGTTCAAATTTGGTCGGTGCTTGGATGCTCAGGGTGCTCCGGACCAAACCTTCACGTTGTACAATGCGCGGAGGAGGAGGCTCGGCCTCGACTGGAATTTCCGGCACGCTCGTCAGCTCGTTGGTGGACATCGCGCTGGTCTCGGCGGAGGCAAGGTCGTTTGTGAGCGGCGGAAGAGCCGGAATTTCGGCAGCGGGCGCGACGGGCAACGGTTCTCCCACTGTAGAGGTGCTTTCCGGTGCAGGTTCGGGCGTGCTGGCTGCGATGGCGGGAATTTCCTGAGTCAGGTATTGCGCGGCCACAAACGCGTAGGCGCTGGCGGGCGGTTGAATTTCCGTCCAGTCACCTTTGGATTGAATCTCCGTGATCGAATCGCCCTTTTGCAAGCGGCCCAGAACGCTGAAGTTTTCACCCGGACCGCCGCGGAGATTCAGCTTGGTCGCTTTCACCGTCATCGTTGCGCGATCGAGAAAAGAGGA
>JBQCEJ010000426.1:0-6297 GCA_051960355.1 Verrucomicrobiota bacterium
CAACATCGCGACCACCGGCGTTTTCCGATTCGCATTTGCCAACGGAACCAGCGGAACGTTCACCGAACCAACACCTGCCGGTAATGTGATGGGGCGCAGAAGAACTTCGTGATCCAAATTCTCCACAGCGAACCCAGTTCCCGGGCCGCCCAAGCCAAGATTCACCGTAATTTCGTTCAGGGGAAAACCGCCTCTAGTAACATTGAATGTACCCAAACTGGTGGCAACCTGACCAACGTCCGGCTGCACCGCTGTTGGAGTGCTGGCCGAAATTGTCACCACATTTTGCACAGCCAACTTTCCTGTCACAAAGGCAAAATCCGAACTCGGCTGGCCGTTGCTGTCGAGCGTTCCGTTGCTCGCGGCACTCAGCGGATCCAGCCCGAGTTTGTATTCCTCCCAATCGTTGACGCCGTCGCCGTCCGTGTCCACATCCGCCATGAGCACCTTAAAAAACTTGGTGGTTGAAGTCGCGGGCGCAGTGAGCGTCACCACGGTTCCGGTTCGGGCAATCGTGTTAGCCTCCATGACCCAATTGGAACTGCCGAGGTTGGTGACGCTTTGCAGTTCGTAACGTTTGCCCAAAGCGCTCCAGAGGCTGACGCTGAAGTTGGTGCTGGAACGCGCGTACAACGAAATGCTCGGCAGCGAAGTGGCATCGAAGGGATTGGTTCCAGCGACCGCTTCCAACCCATTGATGACGCCGTCGCCGTCGGAGTCGCTGATGGGATTCGCAGCCGCGGCATTATGAATGAGATCCCAGATGTCACTCATACCGTTTCCGTTCAGGTCCACTCGTTGTGCGAAGCTCGCGGCGGGAATCAACCCGGCGGCAAGACACGCGAGAACAATCAGGCACTTCAGGAGACGATTACACATGAGATCAAAGGGATGGAGATGAGGACCGTTCAATCAAAGCCGCGCGGAAAGGAAACGACAAGACCGGAACCGCAAAGCGCCTTTCGAAAAAGCGCTTCGGGGAAGAAGGGTGGACTTGCTGGTTGTTCATGGCGCGTCAGACGTTACGCGCTTCGGAAACTGTGCTGGTAAGAAACTAATGTCAAGATGCAACAAAGCTCATGCACAAACTACAAGGACAGCTTAACTCGAAACCGCATTCGGCCGCAGCAAACGACTTACTTTTTTGCCGCCCAATGCTGGAATAACGGCCCTTGGCTGCCATACACGGGATCGGTTGTCGGCAAGGGAACGCGGGCCAGATTTTCATCCACCGCGGGACGCTCCTCGGGCTGTCCGTAATTCATGTCCCACTCCGCGCCGCCCGGATAACCACCCACCACTCCGAAGTCGCTGCTCGCTCCGAGGTTTTTATGGGCGACGCCTGCTGGAATAATGACCACATCCCCGGCGGTGATTTTTTGTTTCACGCCATGTTCACCTCCAAACTGAACAGTGGCTGAGCCTTTGAAAACTCCGAGCACTTCGTGAGTGGTGCTGTGATAGTGGTGATAGGTGTAGATCCCGTCCCGCCACGTTCCTCCCCAGTCATTGCTCTCGAACAATTCTTCGAAGAACTCCGCCAGATCAGGCACATCCGTTTTCACCGCGCCCGAATAGATGAGCAACGGCAAGGCGCTGTTGGGCACCGCACCGTCAGCTTCGAGAATCAGACTAATCACCTGTGGTTCATCGAGGACTCCCTTCAAGCGCATCCCTTGTTTTCCAGTCATGAATCATTCTAACGCGCTTTGGGCCGAATGAAAAATTCCTTCGCGGTCGGTTTTCTGCCCAGTGGGCTTTCGCCTGAATAAAGGCAAAAACGGGGTTACCGCGAGGCAACTTTCGGCAATTCCACCCAGAAGCGGCTGCCTTGGCCAGGTTCGGATTCGACGCCGATGTGCCCGCCCATGCGCTCGACTGCTTTGCGTGCGATGGCCAGGCCGAGTCCCGTGCCTTCGTAATTCGCTTCATTTTTCACCCGATAGAAGAGCTCGAACAACTGGGCTTGCGACTCGCGGCAAATGCCGATGCCGTTGTCCTCAATCCACAACCGCACGGCCTCTCCGGAGTCTTGAGTGCGAATCCGAACGCGCGGCGTGACATTGGCCGGGACGAATTTCACGGCATTGCCGAGGAGATTCGTAAGGCACTGCGTCAGCGACGCCTCATTGCCTCGCACGGGGAGCAACGGTGCTTCAATGACAATTTCCGCGCGCGGCAATTGGAGTTCCGGCCTTTCGCTGATGATCTCCTTCAACAAACGCTCGACGTTGACCGGGCTGGTGCCCAGCTCCTGATTCGATAGCTGCGTGTAGGCCAGCACCTCCTGAATCATCCGATCAAGGCGTTGGGCGGCAGCAATGATTTTCTTCAGGTACACGTGACAATGCCCGCCGCAGTCCCCCATTGCAATCTGACTGAAACTCCCTATGGCACGCCACGGGGCCAGCATGTCGTGAGAAAGGCTGTAGGAAAAAGCTTCAAGTTCCCCGACCATGACCCGCAGCCTCGCCTTCCGCTCGGCAACGGCTGTTTCCAAATTGTTGGCATGTTGCTGCAACTCATTCTGAGCCCGACTCAGAGCATCCTGAGCGTCCCGGAGTTCCGTGATGTCCGTGCTGGTTCCAAACCAACGCGTGATTTTTCCGCTGCTGTCACGAATAGGAAACGCCCGGGAGAGAAACCAGCGATACTGCCCTTCGCGGTTGCGCAGTGGAAACGTGTCTTCCCAAGGTTCACCAGTCGCGAGCGCACGCTTCAATTTCTCCGTCATCCGCTCGATGTAATCGGGATGCTGCATCGATTGCCAACCCCAACCCTGCGTCTGCTCGAGGGTCATGCCCGTGTAATCGAACCATCGCTTGTTATACCAGAAAACCCACCCATCGGCGTTGTTCATCCAGGCCAGTTGCGGAATGTTTTCCGCCAGCGCGCGGAAACGTGCTTCGCGTTCGCGCAAGGCTTCTTCGGCCAGTTTGCGTTCGGTCACGTCCCGCGACACGGCCAGCAACTGCTCGGGATTCCCGTCGGAATCAAGAACCGGAGTGATGATCACCTCCCACCATTTCGCCTGGCCGCACGTCACGAACAGCCCGATGAATTTTCCCGAGCCGCCCCGAGCCGCCGCATGCACGGAAGCCTGCGCGCGAACGCGATCATCACCATGCCAAAACTCGAGCCAGGATTTGCCGACCAGCTGCTCAATGTCTTTAATGCAAAAAATCTTCTGCCCGACTTCACTCATCCACACCAGAGTGCCATCGAGCCCGAGCAACTTGATGCAATCCCGACTGCTCTCGATGATCATCCGATTGAACTGTTCGCTTCGGCGCAACCCCTCTTCGACGCGTTTCCGCACAGTGATATCATTGCTCGTTGCCAGAATGGACGTCGGACGTCCCTGATCATCGCGGTCCAGCGCCCAGCGAGAGTAAGTGATGATTCGGGCGCCATCGCTCCGCACGGCCACGAGTTCTCCGTCCCAGCGATTGTCGCGATACAGTCGTTCACGGATCTGCGGGAGCGGCTCTGGAAAATCGGTGCGCAACAACTCATGGCTCACTTGACCCAACGCTTCGTCACGTGTGTAACCGAAGATCTCTTCCGCGCCTGTGTTCCAATAGATGATCCGGTCATTCATATCCCGCACAAGAATGGCGTCGTTGCTTAAATCCAAGAGGCGGGAATGCGCAATGGCCGTGCCGGATTCCATCACGGTGCAATCGGTCGTTTGAGCCGGCAGTCGCGCCGCTCCGCCTCGTCGTCGCCGCGCCAGTTGTCGCGCCCCCACCAGGAGCACCGCCATTGCGGCAGCTATGAGAAAGAGTCCGAGTCTAGCGATTGCCAGAATCGGAAACCGATAACCTACGACACCGGTTCGAGCGCAGAATGCGCCCAGCGCGGAAGATTCGAACGCCCCGCCAATCAACAGCAGCGCACCCATCGGAAGCATTCGACTGATCCTTTGTGAGACGATTCTAACAGAGCTCATGATGCAAATGGGTTGCCCCATTCCTGTTCCGGCTGGATTCTCGCTCCAAAAAGGAGCAGAGACTTGCACCCGACACATCGTTGTAACGTTCCCCTGCCCGGGCCGTCTTGCAAGACCCTGTTGAGGAAAAATTGAAAGAACAAACCCCCGACTGGGCCCGCCGACCTTCCTTTGGCGAAGCGGCGCATCAAGAGGTTGGTCGGCTGGCCAAACTGGCTGCCAATCGACCAGGCAGTCATGCGCTGTGACAATGCAGGAACAGATCTCCGAGTCCAGAACGAGCTGCAAAGCGTTCCGCCCGCACACGCTGTTACGTATAGTCTGTTGTCGGTTTTCTGCGAAATCAATAGGCTGCTTCAGTGGCCAGCGTCAATTTAAAGCAAACGTTTGGGAAATCCGTCAAAGCATGGAGAAGCCTGTTGGGATTGTCTCAGGAAAAGCTCGCTGAGCGCGCCGGTCTACACCGCACCTACATCTGTGATATCGAGAACGGCGCTCGCAACGTCTCCCTCGAGAACATCGATAAACTTGCCCGGGCATTGGGCATTTCGGTCCCCACCCTTTTTCTCCCACCCGAGTCCAAGGAACCACAGCCAAAAAAACCCGCATCGAATCGCGGGAAAGCGATCGTCGATATTCTGCTGGTGGAAGACAACGCTGACGACGTCGAGCTCACCCTTCACGCCTTCGAAGAATCGCGCTTCACCAATCACGTTCACGTCGCCCGCGATGGAGCGGAGGCGCTGGATTTTCTGTTTTGCGAGGGGGACCATGCGCAACGCCCACCGGCGCAATCTCCGCAATTGATTCTGCTGGATTTGAATCTGCCCAAGATAAGCGGGCTGGAAGTGCTGCGCCGCATCAAGGCGGATAAAAGAACCCGGACCATCCCCGTGGTTGTCCTGACACTTTCGCAGAGAAACACTGACATCTCCGAGTGCCGTCGGCTCGGTGCGGAAACCTACATCGTCAAGCCGCTCGATTTTCAGCGGCTCAGCCAGGCAACGCCCCGGTTGAATCTCGATTGGGTGCTGCTCAATCCGACAACCGAACTATCCATGCACCGGAATCAGGCGACCGTCAGGATAGGAGAAGACGCATAGAGCCATTCAATCAGGAAGGGTCGGTCACATATGAGGGCTGAACAAGAATTGAAGGAATCGCTGAAGGAGATTGGCGACCTGAAGGCCGCGCTCGACGAACACGCGATTGTCGCCATCACCGATCCGCGGGGGAAAATCACCTACGTCAACGACAAGTTCTGCGCCATTTCCAAATATTCCCGTCAGGAGTTGCTGGGCCAGGATCATCGGCTCATCAACTCCGGCCATCATCCCAAAGAGTTTATCCACCAGCTTTGGTCCACCATCGGCCAGGGCCGCGTCTGGCACGGTGAAATCAAGAACAAGGCCAAAGACGGTTCCTACTATTGGGTCGATACCACCATTGTTCCGTTCCTCGATACCGACGGCAAACCTCGTCAATACGTCGCCATCCGCGCCGACATCACGGAACGCAAGCGCACGCAGGAACAGTTGCAGGCCTCATTCAAGGAAATCAACGACCTGAAGGCCGCGCTCGACGAACACGCCATTGTCGCCATCACCGATCCACAGGGAAAGATCACATACGTCAACGACAAGTTCTGCGCGATCTCCAAATACTCGCGCGAAGAATTGCTCGGCCAGGATCACCGCATCATCAATTCCGGCCATCATTCCAAAGAGTTCATCGCCAATCTCTGGCGAACCATCGGCCAGGGCAAAGTCTGGCAGGGTGAAATCAAAAACAAAGCCAAGGACGGCACCTACTATTGGGTGGACACCACGATCGTGCCGTTCCTCAATGATGAGGGCAAACCACGCCAATACGTCGCCATCCGCGCCGACATCACGGAACGCAAACAAGTCGAAGCAAAAATCCAGGAACTGAACGTCGCCCTGGAACAGCGCGTCGCCGAGCGCACGGCTGAACTCGAAGCGTTCTCCTATTCGATCTCGCACGACCTTCGCGCGCCGTTGCGAGCCATGGGCGGATTCGCGCGCATGTTGCAGGAGAGCCACGCCGCGCAACTGCCACCCGAAGCTCAGCAGAAACTCGAACGCATTCACGTCAACGCCCTGCGCATGGGACAGCTCATCGATGGTCTCCTGACTTTTTCCCGTCTCAGCCTGCAACCGCTCAACAAACGAAAGGTCTCACCCGCCAGCATTGCCCAACGCGCTCTTGAGGAACTGCAACCGGAGCAGGCCATTCGCCGCGCCCAGATTTCGGTTGCCGAACTGCCGGATTGCCAGGCCGACGCGACTCTGTTGCAACAGGTTTTCGTCAACCTGCTTTCCAAC
>JBQCEJ010000427.1:0-4685 GCA_051960355.1 Verrucomicrobiota bacterium
GGGGGCGGCGGCAAGGATAACATCGGCTTTTGGACCAACCCGGCCGACACGGCGAGCTGGACTTTCAATGTGAGCCAGCCCGGCGTGTTCAACGTTTCGGCGGAAATTGCCGCGGAAAAATCAGGAAAGTTTGAATTGATCGTCGCGGACCAGAAGCTCAGCGGCGTTGCTCCGGCCACACAGGATTACACGAAATTCAAGCGGGCAAATCTGCCCGGCAAACTGGAACTGCCAGCCGGCAACGTGACGCTGAAGGTTCAGCCGCTTGCCGAAGGTTGGCAGCCGATGAATTTGAGGGCGTTGAAACTCCAGCCGGCCAATTAAAAAACCTTCGCCAAATGAAACACCCATTCGTCCATTTGCTGGGAGTGGCGGCCATGGCCTGCACCTTGCAATCCGCTGTGGCCGCCGGAAAGCTGGAACTCTGGTATGCCGCGCCGGCGACTCAGTGGACCGAAGCCTTGCCAGTCGGCAACGGGCGCTTGGGTGCCATGATTTACGGCGGTGTCAGCGATGAACACATTCAGTTCAACGAAAGCACCGTCTGGACCGGCCAGCCGCACGAATATCAGCATGACGGCGCGGTGAAGTTTCTGCCGGTCATGCGCGATCTGTGCAATGAAAGCCGCAGATTCGAGCGCGAGGCGATCCAGTTGGATCAAGCCGGAAAGCGGGCCGAAGCCAAAGAAAAATGGAACGCAGCCCGCGCCAGGCAAAAGGAAGCCGAAGACATCGGTTGGGCGGAGTTCATGGGCATTCCTGTCAGGCAAGAGGCTTATCAGGCATTCGGCGATGTGCGATTGCACTTCCCGGGGTTGACGAACGTTTCGGAGTATCGTCGCGATCTCGATCTCGACGCGGCGGTCACCCGGGTGAGTTTTCGTTCCGGCGATGCCCGCTTCACGCGCGAATGTTTTGCAAGCTTCCCCGATCAGGTCATCGTCTGGCGCGTCGCCGCCGACAAGCCCGGCCGGGTGAGTTTCACAGCCAAAACGGACAGCCCGCATTCAACGGCCAAGACAGCGCGACGCGAGGGCGATCAACTCGCGCTCATGGGCCAGGTGGAGGAGGGCGGCGTGCGTTTCGAATCCCGGATGCGAATCCATGCACAGGGCGGCAAGGTCACGATTACGGACGACTCGATTACGGTGGAGAATGCGGATTCCGCAACGCTTGTGCTGGCAGCCGCGAGCAGTTTCAAGAACTTCCATGACATCAGCGCTGACCCTGCGGTTCGCAGTGAGGCCGCGTTGAAAAAAACAGCGCGCAAGAACTTTGATGCATTGCTGCAAGCGCACGTTGCCGATCATCAGGCGCTTTTTCGTCGCGTCTCGATCGATCTTGGCCAAACCGACGCGGCAACATTGCCGACCGACCAGCGCATTCAGAACTTTTCCAGTGGAAACGATCCCGACCTGGCCGCACTGGTGTTTCAATATGGCCGTTATCTGCTAATTGCCAGCAGCCGTCCGGGGGGGCAACCGGCGAATCTTCAAGGTCTGTGGAACGATTCACTCAAACCCGCTTGGGACAGCAAATGGACGGTCAACAT
Organism: Verrucomicrobiota bacterium; assembly: GCA_051960355.1. Lineage (GTDB taxonomy): Bacteria > Verrucomicrobiota > Verrucomicrobiia > Limisphaerales > DASXHY01 > DASXHY01. Next base: position 1,553 of record JBQCEJ010000427.1, read on the forward strand.
CAATACCGAGATGAATTACTGGCCGGCGGAGGTGGGCAATCTTTCCGAATGCACGGAGCCGTTGTTCGACATGATTGCCGATTGCGCCGTCACGGGTCGCAAAACGGCGGAGGAACATTACGGCGCACGCGGTTGGGTTTTGCATCACAACACCGATCTCTGGCGCGGCACTGCTCCGATCAACGCGAGCAATCACGGCATCTGGCCCAGCGGCGGTTCCTGGTTGTGCCATCATCTTTGGGAACATTATCTGTTCACCGGCGATCAATCGTTCCTGGCGAAACGCGCCTATCCGCTCATGAAAGGCGCCGCGCTGTTCTTCGTGGATTATCTCGTCCGAGATCCGATCACTGGAAAGCTGATCAGCGGTCCGTCCAATTCGCCGGAGCAGGGCGGGTTGGTGATGGGGCCGACGATGGATCATGAGATTATTCGGGCTCTGTTCGCGAACACGGCGGCTGCGGCTCGCGCGCTCGGCAAGGATGAAGCGTTTGCCGCTCAGCTTGACGCCCTGAGGCGGGACATCATGCCCAATCAAATCGGGCAGCACGGTCAATTGCAGGAGTGGGTCGAGGACAAGGACGATCCGAAGAACAAGCACCGTCACGTCTCGCATCTCTGGGGCGTTTATCCGGGCGCGGAAATCACGCCCAAACAGCCGGAGCTGTTTGCCGCCGCGCGTCAGTCGCTGATCTATCGCGGGGATGAAGCCACGGGCTGGAGCATGGGATGGAAGGTGAATCTCTGGGCGCGCTTTCTGGATGGCGACCATGCAAATCTCATTTTAAAGCATTTGCTCAAGCCAGTTCCCGCCAAAGGCACGATGGGCGGCGGCGGAATGTATCCGAACCTTTTCGATGCGCATCCACCCTTCCAGATCGACGGGAATTTCGGCGCGACCGCCGGCATTGCCGAGATGCTGTTGCAATCTCAAAACGGGGAAATCGTTTTGCTGCCCGCGCTGCCGAAAGCTTGGACGAGTGGAAAGGTGACCGGTCTGCGCGCCCGCGGTGGTTTTGCGGTGGACCTGGAATGGCGAGACGGTCGGATGACTTCCGCAGCTTTGCATTCGCTATTGGGAAATCAGGCGATCGTCCGTTATGGCGAAAACACCCGGCAGATTGGGGTAAAGAGGGGCGCGATCTATCGCTGGCAGTGATCCGCGGCAGACCTTTCCAGAGTTGAGCGTGAAACCCATTCGAGTTGGTGTGATTGGAGCAGGATGGTGGGCCACCTTCGCCCACATCCCGGCAATCGTATCACACCCGCATGCCAAGTTGGTGGCGGTGCAAAGCCGTGAAGGAGCGCAGGTGGAAAAAATCGCGCGCGACTTCGGGGCGCAATACGCGTTCACCACCGTCGCGGAACTGCTCGCGTTGGACGAACTGGATGCCGTGATCATCGCCTCGACGCCCAACGTTCATTTCGAGCAGGCCAGGGCTGCGTTGGAGCGGGGACTGCATGTGCTGATTGAAAAGCCAATGACCTTCACCGCCGCAGAGGCGCGTGAACTGGTTGATTTGGCCGCACGAAGAAAATTGGAGATGCTGATCAGCTGCCCGTGGCACTTCACGGCGCATGGAATTGAAGCGCGCCGGCTGATGGGCGCCGGTGCGCTGGGGGAAATCAAAATGATCTCCGTGCTGATGACCAACCCGATTGACAAGTTGTTGCGCGGAATCAACACCTCGCCCACGCACGGCATGGCCAACGTTTATGTCGAACCGCGTCACGGGTCTTACAACGATCCGGCGGTCGCGGGTGGCGGACAAATCTATTGCCAGGTTTCACATGCCGCGGCCTACCTGACCTTCCTCACCGGCATGCGTCCGGCCGAAGTTTTTGCCCGGTTTGATCGCGATGGTTCGCCGAACGACATCTACAACGCGCTGACAATCACGTTGGAAAATGGCGCTCTCGTCTCGCTCGCCAGCACGGGCGCCACGCCGTTGGCGGAGCGCCATTATGAAGTCCGGATTTTCGGCGGTCGCGCCATCCTGCAGCTCGAACTGTGGCGCGGCACAATGACGCTGGTGGACTTCGCGGACAAGCGCATCGATTTCCCGCCGCTTGCCGAGCATGAAATTTATCCCAGTCAGGCGCCGGCGCGGAACTTCGTGGACACGATTCTTGGGGTCGCCCTGAACGGTTCGCCGGGCGATCTTGGACTGGCTTCCATGGAAATCATCGAGGCCGCCTGCAAATCCGCCCAGACCAACAGCAGCCAAACAATTCGCCCGATCCAGTGCGTCTCCCCGGAAAAGTCGAAGGAGAATGAACCGGCTGATATCTCTCGGCGCGCATGAGCCAGACCGTCCAACTCTGGGATCACAGCCGTGCGCTGCCTCCGCTCGTGGCCACGGCGCAGCGTTATGAGGAGACGCATCGGAGCACGCGCATCCCCTGGCGTTCCCGTTCACGTCCAAAGAAGGCGTAGTTCCGCACAGTCGTGCGCATTCCGATGGCGGCATTGCGACCGTTCTGATGGGTTGCGGCCGCTTTTCCACGTTTGCGTTCTGATGCGGGCAATTTCAATCCAGGCCAGCGGCGAACGCTGTCACGGAAACACGTGACACGACAGGGTTTTACAACCAGCTACGTTTAGGAACGCGGAAGGATTTGCTTCCGCGCTGACGATGAGAAAACTGATTAGCCTCACCTCAAAAGGTGCGCCATTGGCCTTGTTGATGTTTATTGGGCTCGCACTGTGCAGCGGTCTGAGTGCGACCATGGGCGCGGAGTCTTCGCGCCAGAAGCTCAATCTCAATGCCGATTGGCGCTTCCTCCGAGGCGACGTGCCTGGCGCTGAAAGACCGGAATTCGACGCGAGCGGCTGGACGACGGTGAGCTGTCCACACACGTGGAATGACGTGGACAGTTGTGATAATTTTTCGCCCGGCGGCCACACCGGCGAAACAGAGCTGTGGACCGGGGCCGCGTGGTATCGCAAGGAGTTCACACTGCCGACGGCTGAACGCGGGCGGAAGGTGTTCATCGAGTTTGAGGGCGTGCGTCAGGTGGCAGACGTTTACTTGAACGGTCGTCTTCTCGGGCAGGATAAAACCGGGTTCATCCCGTTCGGTTTCGATCTGACTGCACACCTGAAATTTGGCGAAAAAAACGTGCTGGCCGT
>JBQCEJ010000428.1:0-2210 GCA_051960355.1 Verrucomicrobiota bacterium
ACGGCCAGGTCGCCGGTCTGGTGCAACAACTCAAAGGGTCAAAAAACCGACCTGACGCCGCGCAGATGCAAGCTCAGATCAGTGCGTTGGAAAAAGAGTTGCGATCCAATCCCAACGACTTTCAAAAGGCTTTGGATCTCGCCATGAAATATTGGTCCGCCCAACAGCCCGACCGCGCCTTCGCAACTCTGGACGGCATCGTCAACAATCCGCGTGTTGACGCCAACGCCGTCTTCACCGTCGCCAACATCTACGCCCAGATGAATAATGTTCAGAAGCTGGAGCCGACGTTGGAAAAACTGGTCAAACTGGCGCCGAACGAGCCGGAAGCCTGGTACAACCTCGCCGCCACCAAAGCCACCTTGGGCAAGTCATCCGAAGCCATCAAAGCCTTGCGCCAATCGGTGGAATTAAGCACCAAACGCATGGCACAAAGCACCAACGCCCACGATCTCCGGGCCGAGGCGGAAAAAGACCCGCGACTCAGCAGCCTCCGCGATCTGCCGGAATTCAAAGCGCTGGTGGCTCACTGATCCTGCGGACTCATTCCTTCGCTGCGGCGGGCACATCGCTGTTGCCCGCCCGCACCCTATCGTTTAGCTTCATTTATCCTAAACAAGTGGAAAAAATTTGTGTTCATGAAAAACGCTGAATCCGAAACTGACAAGGTGCCAAGCACCGCGACGGATGCGCCGTTGAGCCCCATCGAGCCCGCCACGGTCACACCCGAGCAACTCGAAGAACTCAAGGAGCGCGCCGCCAAAGCCGACGAACACTGGGAACGCCTGCTGCGCATCACCGCGGACCTGGAAAATTTCAAAAAACGCGCCGCCCGGGAAAAGCAGGAAGCGATCAAATTCGCCAATGAAAACCTGGTCGAGAGTCTTATCCCGATCCTCGACAATTTCGACATGGCCATCAGCGCCGCGCAAGCCGCCACGGAGCAATCAGCCCAGTCGCTTCAAACTGGGATTTCGATGATTTATCAGCCGCTCAAGAATGCTCTCACCCAGGCCGGCCTCGAAGAAATCAGCGCCGCCGGGCAGAAGTTCGATCCCAACTGGCACGAGGCCGTTTCGCAACAGGAAACCACTGAAGTTCCGGAAGACCAAGTCCTTCAACAACTGCGCAAAGGTTACAAACTCCGCGACCGGCTGGTGCGCCCCGCGACTGTGATTGTCGCCAAACAACCGGCAGCCTGACAGTATGGCGAAACGAGATTATTACGAAATTTTAGGCGTTTCCCGTAGCGCCAGCGCGGAAGAGATCAAAAAATCCTATCGCAAACTCGCGGTGAAATATCAACCGGACAAAAACCCGGGAGACAAAAACGCCGAGGAAAAATTCAAGGAACTGGGCGAAGCTTACGAAGCGTTGAACGACCCGCAGAAGCGGGCCGCTTACGATCAACATGGCCATGCTGCCTTCGATCGGCGCGCTGGTGCTGGCGCCGGCCGTGGCGGCGGCGGATTCCATGATCCGTTCGATATTTTCCGCGAAGTGTTCGGCGGCGGAAACATGTTCGATGACTTCTTTGGCGGCGGCCGTTCCGATCCCACCCAGCCTCAACGCGGCGATGATCTCCGGTACGACATGGAGATCAGTTTTGAAGAGGCGGCGCACGGTTGCGAAAAAGAGATCACCGTCACCAAGCCGGATCGTTGCGACGTCTGCAAAGGTTCCGGGGCGGAAACAGGTTCAAACACCAAAACGTGTCCGACCTGTGGTGGGCGCGGTCAGGTCATCAGTTCCCGTGGTATTTTCAGCATCGCCCAGACCTGTCCTCATTGTCAGGGCGCTGGACGCGTCATTGAAAAGCCCTGCAAAACCTGCCGAGGCAGCGGTCGGCGCGATCAGACTTCCAAGATCAAATTGCGGATTCCAGCGGGCGTCGATACCGGTTCGCGTCTGCGCTCTTCCGGCAATGGCGAAGGCGGCTTGCGCGGAGGCCCGTCCGGAGATCTTTACGTCGTCTTGCATGTGAAGCCGCATGAGATTTTCCAGCGCGACGGCGATGATCTCCTGTGCGAAGTACCCGTGAGTTTTGTGCAAGCGGCACTGGGAGCCGACATTGAAGTGCCCACGCTTTCAGGCAAAGCTGAAATTCGCATTCCGGCCGGCACTCAACCGGGAACGATGTTTCGACTCAAAGGTCGCGGCGTGAAGAATGTCCAGGGTCATGGCCACGGTGATCTGCATGTGCGGATTAA
>JBQCEJ010000429.1:0-4636 GCA_051960355.1 Verrucomicrobiota bacterium
AACGGAAAACCCGCGTGCGTATTGGCCGGCTTCCATTTCCGATACGCATCCAGCCCGTAGATTTGGGTGTCGGTTTTTCCACCAGAGCCGTTGGGCCCGAAGCTCGCCGAAGCCCCGGCCAGCAACGTCTGCGTGTCGCTCAAGTCAAACGACGCCGCGTAACGCGGGGCGCTGGCAGTGAAACGGTTTCCAACCAGGCCTCTTCCAGTTCCACAAACGTTTCGCTGCTGGAATCGAGTTGAAAAACAATGTTGGCGTTGCCGCGAAAGTAAGGATCGACCGCGCCCTGAAAATTCACCTCCCCACCCTGCACGGTGAAGCCGCGCTGATTCGGATCGTGTCCGCCCAATTGCGTTCCGCCAAGCGGGGGTGCGTCACCGGATCGCGACCACCTGCCGGCACCCGTACCCCGTAGCCGCACGCCTTCAGGCTGCGTCCCCTCGGCTTCAACCCCACCCCCACCCGAACGCGACCTAAAGGATCGCGGCTACGAGAATCGTGGCGACAGAGGATCAAACCTCCGCCCATTCACGTTTCACGTTTCACGTTTCACGTTTCACGTTTCACGTTTCACGCTTCACGCTTCAACAATGCCGCGCAACCAAAAGTTCCCGATGGTGTTTAAAAAGCGCAGTCGTTATCATGGAACCATGCAGCGTGTCCTTGAACCACAAATGAACACGAATAAACACGAAGACTCACGGCGGAAACAAGCATTCCTCCCTTCTCTGCGCCTCTGCGCCTCTGCGGTGAAAAAGCCCCTGGTTCCCGGTTTCCGTTTCCCCGCCCTCCGACGTTCGATGTTCAGCGTTCCGAAAATCCCCCGTTTCCGCTTTCTCGCTTTCCCGATTTCCGCTTTGCTTTTGTTCTCCCTCCCCTCTTCCCACGCCCTCACCGCCAGCCCGTACAACGGCATCATGGATCGCAACGTGTTCGGGCTCAAAGCGCCGCCACCGCCGCCCGATCCCGAAGCCAACAAACCGCCTCCCACCCCTTCCAACATCACGCTGACCGGGATTACCACGATTCTGGGGAACAAACGCGCCTTGTTGCGCGTGGCGATGCCGGCGCGCCCGCCCGAACCGGCCAAGGACGAGAATTTCATGCTCACGGAAGGGCAACGCGACGGCAGCCTGGAAGTGCTGGAGATCAACGAGCGCGACGGCAGTGTGAAGGTCAACAATGCCGGGCAGGTCACGTTGCTGACGTTCGACAAAAACGGTGCCAAACCGGTGGCCAGCGCCGCCCCGGCGGGTGGCTTGCCCGTGCCACGCCAAATCCCCTTCCCCGCCCTACCCGGAGCCCCCGGTTCCACCGCCCCCGGCGGAGCGCACTCTATTCCGACCCGGACGGTCAGGACTGGCGAGCAAAGCCAAGCCAATCCTGCCATAGGTTCAAACGTTGGTAGCAGTATTAATGCTGGCGGGCAAACAGGCATTCAGACTGCAGTTCCTTACGAAGAACAAGTAATCATGATCGAAGCTCAGCGAATGCAATTACAGCAAGCAGGCAAAGATCAAGACGCTAACATGTTCCCCATCACGGAAATGACTCCAGAAACTACAAGTGGGGGCCAGTCCCCCTTCTGAGATTTACCGATTGACCGTTAGGCGGCCGGCAGTTTTCACTGCGAATTTATTTGAAGTTCAACCGGCGATGTTCACCAGAGCCACGATCGTACTGTCATCGGCAGGAACGATTTGCCGATTCTCACAAGGATAACCAGGAGCCGGCCTGTTTGAGCGTTGCTGGATAACATGCCGGTATGCGTTTCTAATCTCGGGATGCTGATGACTGGGCCATGTTTGTAGGTCTGCTGCCGGAATTCCTCCTCTGGACTGAGAATGCCTTAACATTCCTCCAACCAGCTCGAAGCTTTGGCAAAGGAGCTTTCCCCCGAAGTCGGTCAAGGCTGGCTGGAAGCGACGCGAGTAGTGTCGAGCGAGCGAGTTGAATCCGACAGTTCATCATTCATTACCCCTCTCTCACCCGTCTGAGGCTGCCTTGATCATGAAGGCATAAATGTGGGACTGGTAGAGTACAAGAAAAAGGCCCCGATATTAATCGGGGCCGTGACTCAAAGTAGAGTTTTACTTCCGACGACGGAAGATAAACATGGCTGCCGCCCCTAATCCAGCCAACGCAAAGGTGGTGGGCTCCGGAACCGGAGCAGCGGAAATCGTAATGACTTCCGGCGTAGTGCTGGCCGTAGGAACCGTTCCGCCGCCGAGAACTGCTTGGTAGACGCCGCCAACACCTTGCCATTGAGATGTGGCAAAGCTCGTGCCCGAACCCAGGCCGGAATTACGCCAGACACGAACCTGATAATTCAAAGTCGAACCAGCAGCGAAACCCGTATCCAGTGTGATTTCACCCGCCGCGAACAGCCCTGCTCCATCAACACCCGGATCACCAGCACCATTGGCAGCGCCAAAGTACGTCGTGGTAAACAAGGGAACGAAATTTGCAGCAAGCGCAGAACTCGTTGAGCCAAACAATGTGATTGAGAAGTCACTGCCAGGAAAACCCAATCCAGTTGCCACGTCAGCCGAAGCCAAATCTGAGAAGTCAATCTTACCTTGGGCATTGACTTGGGTAGCAGTCAAGCCTGCCAGAGCTAATGCTAATAATAGTTTTTTCATGATAGGGTCTTTTTGTTTACTTTATTTTTGGTTTTATTTTTCGGAAACAGTTGTTGGTTATTGCTGATCAGTTATTAGGATTAAAACTCTGCGTCCAATCTGTGCCAAGGGCATTATTAATGAAGAAACCTTCACCGACATTGAAGAAGGGAGCAGCCACGTTTGCATTCGCCGCGTTTTTCCAACCTGTGGGCGAAACGAACGACTGAACTTTCTTGTAGAAGTCATATCCAGCGCCGTTCCATTTCTGAACAGTGTCGTTAAAAGCGAGCGAAGCCGCAAGACCGTTAGTAACCGCATCCGCTGCGACCGGAACCTGATTTCCGATAAAGCTAAGACCAGGATTAACGGCATTCGTCAACGATCCGGTAAGAACCTGCCCAACCCAAGTATTGGTCACCGGATTTGCACCCGCCTTAACAAAAAGGCCAACACCCGGTGGTAACGGAGTGCTGCCTGAAGCAGGATTCCAACCGGTCGGATTGACAAAAGTCTGCACTCTCGTAACCAAGTTGAAACCGGTACCATTCCAAAACTGAACCGTAGCACCGAATGGAAGTTTTGCTTTCAAGAGACTATCCAGAGTATTAGTGCCATCACTCAATGGGTTCGCAACCGCGACCAACGCATTGCCGCCCGGAAATGTTTGATTCACATAGCCAACAATGTTTACGGAGTAAACATTGGCTTGCGCCATGGAGGACGCGAGACCTGCGGCGAGTGCCACAGCCGATAGGATTGCTGTTTTTGTTCTCATTTTTTTGTTTTGTTATTACCGTGTGTATCGCCTTTATCTCAAACGTGCAATGCAGTGTCAATAGATTATTGGCGCAAAGATTGAACGTTTTTTGATCTTTGTTCAACAATCCCGATTCCGCCCTCGAACCAGACCGTTTTACCCCTGTTGGTAACGCAAACGCGGGATGATCGCTCGCAACCAAACACCTCGTAGCCGCACGCCTTCAGGATGCGTTTTCCTGCCAGCACCACCGCAACCCCTACGCTCCCCGCTTCGGTCTTCCCACGTAACACCCGGACGCGACCTACAGGCTCGCGGCTACGAGGATCGCGGTTACCACAACCGTCTGTCTCTCCGCCTTCGGGGTAACATTTCCGTTCAATGTTTGGCGTTCGGGTTCAGCCGCTTTCAAGGTTTTCGATTCAACGATCCCCCCCCCACCGCCGGCCGCTTTTGCGCCTTCCGCCATTTACTGGCTCGCTTCGGGTTGGGCGGTGAAGGTATGCAATCCGAGCGGAAATTGAGGCGACTCCAGCCAATCGACCAAAATTTGTAACTCGATTGCGGAAAAGCCAAAGCTAGATTTGCGAGCAAACGCGAGCTGGTTCGGCTGTGTGTTTACAAGTTCCGTTGCACAATTTCTCAAGTTCGCGGTCGCAGACTGGAACCACATTAGCCCCGGCGATCCGCCTGATAATTGCGACTTTTGCATTACCATCCGTATAAACTGACTAGTGTAAAGCCACTGCTTAGACTTTGCTGGAGTGATTTCCCAACCGTAGCCCACCAGATTCGTCCTGAGCGTAACAAACTCAAGCAGTTCCTCGGGCAATGGGGTTGCAGCATTGATTTCTGGACCGCATCCACCAAAGAGGAATTCACCTGTTGGAATTGTGATTGATTGCAGGAATGGAGACATAAAGGGAGCACCGTTCCATGCCAACCCATTGAATGCCGACGATTTCTCAAATTTTACCAGATCGTTCGTGGCAAAGTTCTGCTCGCCCTTTTTCAAAACCAAGTCGGCCACCTGCCGCACTTGATTACTGGCATCCGACAGCGGTGCAGCGAAGTAGGTCTGCATCGAACTGCCTTGTAAAGCCCACACAAAAACCTGATTGGGCGGAGGGCCAATCTGAAGATCATTCCAACCTTTCAGGGATTGCAGCAGCGGTTTGATCCCACGAACGGCTGTGAAGCTGGTCAGATTGCCATCAATCAGGTTGGTCGGGATGTTCCAAGGCTCCATTTGCAA
>JBQCEJ010000430.1:0-4300 GCA_051960355.1 Verrucomicrobiota bacterium
GTGCCTGATGGCGAAACCATCGCGTTCGTGGACGGCAACTTCGGTCCGCAACAGTTCATCGCCGGGAAAGACTTTGGCGATTTTGTCATCTGGCGTCAGGACGATCTTCCGGCTTACCAGCTTTCTGTCGTAGTGGACGACGCGGCGATGGGCATTACCGAAGTCGTGCGTGGAGCGGATCTGCTCTTGAGCACCGCGCGCCAGTTGCTGCTCTATCGGGCGCTGAACTGGGCTGCGCCGGCATTTTATCACTGCGCGTTGATGAACGACGATCACGGCGTGCGCCTGGCCAAGCGCCATGACGCCTTGAGCTTGCGCGCGCTGCGCGCCGGTGGGAATACGCCGGAAGCATTGCGGTCGCAGATGGAAGCGTAAAGCAGTGGTCGGTGCCTATTCATAAGCGGTCCGAGGCAGGCTCGATTAACCGGCACTTTCCAAATGTTTCCTTGATTTCCACGGCAATCAGGCTTTTCCTTCTCAGCTTAATTAAACTTTGAATTATGGCTTATAAAGACGTGACTCCACCCGCTGGCGGCAAAATCTCAATCAGCAACGGCAAATTGACCGTGCCGGAAAATCCCATTCTCCCGTTCATCCGCGGCGACGGCACTGGACCCGACATCTGGGCGGCCAGCGTTCGCGTCTTCGACGCTGCCGTGCAAAAAGCTTACGGCGGCAAGCGCAAGGTTTCCTGGTTCGAAGTGTTCGCCGGCGAAACCGCCAAGAACAAATTCGACAACTGGCTGCCAGACGACACCGTTGAAGCCTTCAAAGAATATCTGGTCGGCATCAAAGGTCCGCTCACCACGCCCGTCGGCGGCGGCATCCGTTCGCTCAATGTCGCGCTGCGCCAGATGCTGGATCTCTATGTCTGCCTGCGTCCCGTGCAGTGGTTCACCGGCGTGCCGTCGCCCGTGAAACATCCGGAAAAGGTGGACATGGTCATCTTCCGCGAGAACACCGAGGACATTTATGCCGGCATCGATTTTGAAGCGGGCAAGGAACAGGCGCTCAAGACGATTGAGTTCCTGAAAACCAATTACCCCAAGGAATTCAAAAAAATCCGCTTCGGCGAAACGCCCGATGTGGTCGGCATCGGCATCAAGCCGGTCAGCAAAACCGGCACTCAGCGACTGTTCCGCTCCGCGATGCAATACGCGATCGCCGAGAAGAAGAAATCTGTGACGATTGTCCACAAGGGCAACATCATGAAATACACGGAAGGCGGCTTCCGCGACTGGGCTTACGAACTGGCCAAGAGCGAGTTCGGCGCCGTGGAAATCGACGGCGGTCCGTGGTGCAAAATTCCCGAAGGCAAACCCGGTGCGGGCATCGTCATCAAAGACAGCATTGCCGACATCGCCCTGCAACAAGTGCTCACGCGTCCTACCGACTTTGACGTCATCGCCACGCTGAACCTGAATGGCGATTATCTGAGCGATGCACTGGCGGCGCAGGTTGGCGGCATCGGCATCGCGCCGGGTGGCAACATCAATTACATCAGCGGTCACGCCATCTTCGAAGCGACTCATGGCACCGCGCCCAAGTATGCGAATAAAGACCAGGTGAATCCCGGTTCGGTCGTGTTGAGCGGCGAAATGATGTTCCGTTACATGGGCTGGACCGAAGCCGCGGACGCGATCATCAATGGTCTCAACGGCGCGATCGCCAGCAAACGGGTAACCTACGATTTCGCCCGTCTCATGGACGGCGCGACGGAAATCAAATGCTCCCAGTTCGGCGACAACATCATCGCGAACATGTAATACGTCGGCGCGTGCGCCGAATGTGAGCCACGGGCTCATCTCTAGAATTCAAACGGCGGCGGTCCAAGGACAGCCGCCGTTTTCCTTTTCGAGAAAGCGAACCTGAGCGGGACCGCAGGTCTGAACTTGCATCGACTTTGGACGGTCAATCGCTTAAATTCTCGCGCGGCCCCGGTTGGAAAACGACCGGGGCTGATATTTTTAATGCATTGGATTGTTGCCAGCCTGGTTTCGGCGCTTTTCCTCGGTGTGTATGAGCTTTGTGCCAAACACGCCGTTCGGGAAAACGCCGTGCTGCCCGTGTTGTTCTTCAGCACGCTCACCGGCGCATCCGTCTGGACAGGGCTGCTGCTGTTGCAGGCATTGCACCCGGGCACCTTGCCGCCGTCACTGGTAACGCAGTCGCTGACCTGGACGCAGCATCTGCAACTGCTGCTCAAGTCCGCCATTGTCACCGCGTCCTGGATTTTCACCTACTTCGCGCTGAAACATCTGCCGTTGTCGATTGGTTCGCCGATCCGGGCAAGCAGCCCGCTCTTCACTCTGTTCGGCGCGATCCTGATTCTGGGCGAACGCCCCTCAGCCTTGGAAACGGTAGGCGTGCTCACGACGCTGGCATCCTTTTTTGGACTCTCGATTGTAGGCAAACGGGAAGGCGTGCATTTTCACCGCGACAAGTGGGTCGGGTTTATCTTGATCGGCGTATTGTGCGGCGCGGTCAGTTCGCTTTACGACAAGTATCTGTTGGGCAAAGGTGGCTTTTCCGTGCCGACCGTGCAGGCCTGGTTTTCGGTTTACCTGCTCGTCTTGTTTGTGCCGTTTATGATCGGCTGGCAGCGACGCTGGTGGGAGCGCAATGTTTTCCACTGGCGTTGGAGCATTCCGCTCATTGCCATCGCTCTGCTGATCGCGGATTACATCTATTTCACCGCCTTGAGCGATCCCCATTCGCTCGTCTCGATGGTGATGAGCCTGCGGCGCGGCAGTACGTTGGTGGCATTTGCGGGCGGCCTGTTGCTCTTCGGTGAAGTAAATGGGCGGCAGAAACTCCCAGCCGTGATCGGCATTGTCGTGGGCATTGTGCTCACGGTGCTCGGTTGATCACCGGCGCAAGCCGACACGCGGCAGAGCACGAATCTTTTGGTCAGAACGCAATTGCGACTATCACGGCTTCACCACTGGCCGACCATTGGGCCATGTGATTTCCACGCGCGATAAATACCAGCTTCGTCCGTTGTCGCGGTTGCCCTGGTAGAACAAATACGTGCGGTCATCGCGATCGACAAACGCGCCCGGATGTCCCGATTCACACGCGTTCCAATCGCCCGGTGCACCGTTGGCGATCAGGGGTTGATTGGAAAAACGGGTCCACTTGAGCCCGTCGCGCGACATTGCCACACCGATCTGCTGAGGCTCGTTATTGTAACCGCCGGCGTAAAACATCCAGAGCGTATCGCCACGGCGCACCACGGTGGGAGCTTCGATGCACCGGCGTTCCCAGGGCAATTCCGGCTTCAACACCGGTCCGTCCACCAGCAGCTTCCAGTTCGCCCGGCTGTAATCCGACTCGAGCGGAGCGCCCGCCACACCCACCATCTGCACCTGCATCTTCGGTTCGCGGGTTGCGAAGAACAGCAACAACCGATCGCCCATCGGAAAAACTTCGGCGTCGATCGCGCGCCCAACCGTCCAACTGCCGTGCGGCGCAAAGATCGGGTTCGACGCGTCGCGGGTAAAAGTGACTCCGTCGTCCGACCACGCGTGACAGATGGCGTCCTTGGCGCCGTTGCCGTAAGTCTGATAAAACAAATGGAGCCGGCCTTCATGCACCCACGCCCCGGGAGCGCAAAGGCCTTTGCGATCACAGTCCTGCATTGGCAACAGTTCGCCCACTTTCTTCCATCCGGTAAGGTCAGCGCTCTCGGCAATGCCAATCGCCCAGCCGTCGCCATTCAATCCGTTGGTGAACGGCGGCATGGAGTAAAACATGAGGTAACGATCCTTGAAGCGCACCACGGCAGGATCTTTCGTAAACGGCCGGCCGCGGGACGAATCAGCCCAATGCATCGCTGGAAATTCGGGTGCGTCGGTGACTGCTCGAGGCCGCGTTGCCAGTGCCAGTTGGGCCGCATCCTCAGCGAAGCCGGTTCCGCTTCCCAAAGCCAATAGCAGCAACAAGCCGATGCTGGCCTTGAACCCTTTCGATCGGTGAAGCAAAGCCTTTCCAGCGAGGCGGAAATTTTCCTGTGTTTTCTTCAAATTCATAGAAAGGCCTGACGCCCGTAGTGAATGCACTGTTAATCTAAATCAATGATAACTTCGCCACAGCCGATTTCGGAATAGTAAATGTCCGGAGCGGTGGCGGACGCGGCGGTCGCTGCGGCGTAGATCGCCCGCCAGCGATTGTTGCCCAAGTACTCCAACGCGCCATTGCCGTTAATGGTCGAGATGCCGGGGAAATAGCAGTTGCTGTATTTACCGGTGTTGTGGGAGCCATCCAGCCGCAGATAAGTATCGTAGGAAAAGCTCTGACC
>JBQCEJ010000431.1:0-2000 GCA_051960355.1 Verrucomicrobiota bacterium
AAGGCCATAAATCGAGCAGCGAGGATGGGCGAGGGCGGAAAGGCGGTCAAGAAAACTGGAAATCGGACAGCCCGGCCGAGTTGACTCAAATTAAATGTTACCGGAGCGGGGTAGTGGACGAGGAGTCTGCTGATACGTTGACTCAGATTCATGGTTACCGAAGACCTGACCATGAGTTTATCAGCCAAACGGGAGTCTCTGGCGCGCATCCACGGGCGCTATCAGCGTGCCGGTCGTCCGCACAAGCGGCTCATCCTCGATGAGTTTTGCGCCACGTGCGGTTATCATCGCAAAGCCGCCTTGCGGCTGTTGAACCGTCCGCTGCCCACTGGGCCGCCCAAACGTTCGGGACCGAAACTCATTTATGATCCGGTGGAAGTGTTGCCGGTGCTCAAGGCGATCTGGCTGGCCAGCGATCAGTTGTGCAGCAAGCTGTTGAAAGCGGCGCTGCCGGAATGGCTCGAACATCACCAACGCCGCTCGGCACCCTTGCCGGAGGCTTTTAAGAAAAAACTTCTAAAGATCAGTCCCGCGCAGATCGACCGTCTCTTGCGTCCATCGCGCGTGCAGCATCCCAAGAAGGGACTTTCGGCCACGCGTCCAGGCACGCTCCTGCGTCATGCAGTGCCGACGCGCTCCGGCCCGCCCGACACCACGCGGGTGGGTTCGGTTGAGGCCGATACGGTCGCGCATTGTGATGATTCGACGGAGGGCGATTATGTCAATTCCCTCACCTTTACCGAGCTTTTCAGCGGTTGGACGGAAAACCGCGCCGTCTGGAACAAGAGCGCCGACGCGGTGCTCGTGCAGTTGAAGGAACTGGAAAAAGTCGTGCCGTATGAGATGAAAGATTTCCACACCGACAATGGCGGCGAGTTCCTCAATTGGGCCTTGCACCGGCATCTGACCGGCAAACCGCTCAAGACACCCTGGACGCGCAGCCGGGCTTATCGCAAGAACGACAACGCGCACTGCGAGCAGAAGAACTGGACGCATGTGCGGCAACTCTTCGGCCATGATCGCTTCGGGCATCCCGAACTGGTGGCGTTGATGAATGACCTGTACGCCAATGAGTGGAGCCAGTTTACCAACCATTTCAAGCCGACGTTCAAGCTGTTGAGCCGTGAGAAAAAGAACGAGAAGACCAAACGCATTTATGAAAAGCAACCCCGGACACCCTATCAACGTCTGCTGGCCAGCCCGGAAATCCCGGAGGCGACGAAAACCAAACTGCGGGCCGAACATG
Source organism: Verrucomicrobiota bacterium (assembly GCA_051960355.1). Lineage (GTDB taxonomy): Bacteria > Verrucomicrobiota > Verrucomicrobiia > Limisphaerales > DASXHY01 > DASXHY01. The sequence goes on from JBQCEJ010000431.1 coordinate 1,247, forward strand.
CGCAGTTGGATCCGTTCGCATTGAAGAAAAGCATTGAAGTCAAACTAAAGAAATTTTTCACTCTGTTGAGTAACCTGAATCGTGAGGCAACGAAGACCTGATGGCTCCCGCCGCCGGTAACATTTTGCCGTGAGTCAATACGCGGCCGCGCGCGCCTCTTGACACTGCAACGGAGCGCCGGTTTGCAACCGGTTTTGCGGATAATTTTTTTCCAACCGTTTCTTTTTTTTTGGGGCGGGTGGTGTTCGGAACAGTTTATACGCCGCCCGCTGGTCGGCGCTCCCGGTTGCGCTTCGATGCGAACCTTTTCTGGCGACCTGACGATGCGATGTAGCGGCGTGTCAGGCAAAATCCGGAACGATTTCACGGCGAAAATCCTCAATGTTTAAAGGCGTTTTCTCCTGATTGCCTCAAAAAAATTCGGAAATAAATTTGCCGGGAAGTCCGATGTCGGTTACAGTCCGGGCTCTCTGAAACTGCGGGTGTTTGTTTCCGCAAAGGCGCAGTTTCTTGTCGGTTTCTCGTCGTGCTTCGCGCGGTTGAGGGATTTCAAAGTACAACCTGGGTCCGGAATTCTTTTCGGGGCCATAACCTAAGGAGTCACTATGTTGAAAAAGGGCGCAACAGTCCTGGCACTGATTTTTGGAACGCTTCTGCTTTTGTTCGTTCCGGTGTTTCACGCAATCGTTTTGGTCGTTAATTTCGTTCTGCAATCCAGCTTGCTGATCGCGCAATGGATCATGGCCTGGATGCG
>JBQCEJ010000432.1:0-11130 GCA_051960355.1 Verrucomicrobiota bacterium
GGACCAATGACAGAAACTTTCCCAGAGCATCCCGCAAGACAATTGATACAGAACTGCAGAATCTCGACGCCTGCACAGTGATCCTTGTCCCAATCGGGGATATTTCTGAGCACGTCCTGGATTGCGTGGCATTCACGCTCCAAAAGGAACTTGAGCTGCCGGTGTTTATCTCGTCCGAACCCGTTCCGCTCCCGCCTCACACGCGAGTGCGCGGGCTGGTGACTGGATCGCAGTGGGAGCATCTCACGCTCGTCCGAGCCTTTCTCGCGAAAAATGTTCTTCCGACGGCAACGCCAGTTAAATTCCTCCTTATTACCCCTGTCGATATTTACACCGAAGACGTCAACTATACCTTTTCACTGTCATACCAGTGGGGTGGCTTGATTTCATGCGCACGCTTTGGCAACCCGAAAACTCCTGACGAACTGTTATGCCATCGAACTGCCAAGCAATCCCTCTGTGCCCTGATCAAAAGTTTCGGCATTCCGCCCTCGCCAAATCACGACTGTGTCACGAGCTACACACATGACCTTCGGGAATTCGATTCCAAAGGAAATCGCCCAGACGCTGACACGCTGGACGCATTCCAGAAAGCCGTTGCGGGTTTCAACGAAGGATGGCGGAAATACAAAGCGGCGAACCTTGCAAAGCAGTGAACATTTATTCCAATTCCGCCGAAATCAATGTGTCCCGAATGCTCAGATAGGCTGTGATGCGTTTCCGGGGATGTTCGCTTGTTGGCAATCCGCTGAAGAATTCGAGCTTGGACTCAGCAAATTCCCGAGGAGTTCTGGGCTGGCCTCGCTTGGATCAGAGCGCCGTCTTTCTTTGCTGTATTCTTTCGATCACAGCCGGTCAGGAAGAGATTCGTCGCGCAAATCACGATGCCTCAGATTGAGAACGTCGATTCCATGAGGTTTAGGTTGCGAGATTCGTGATTCACAGTGATTTCTGATAGCGTGGCATCAACCGTACGAACCGTTCACCCTTGGTCAGCGTGCCAAGTCGTTTACCGGGAATATCGAGCAGGTAAATGTATCCGTTCGCTTCGAACAAACATTCGTCGCAGCCTTCAATGAAAGCGACGTCCCCAAAATAAAATTGCGCAAGATGCAGAAGTCCCGGCCGAACTGAAACTCCGAGAATGCGGTGAGACTCTTTACCGTGCGACCGGCTGATCCACAGCCCGCTATCCAATCCCGGCCACGCCATCGCTCTGAGATCGCCGCATTCATCATCGGAATAGGAAACGCCCCAGTCGTCACCTCCCCACCAGCTTCCAGATCCGATTCGACCGTAACAGGTCAGCACAGTTGGCGCATTGGTCCCATCGAGTGAATTCGTATCTACCGTGCCGTCTGGTCGGAGTGTGATCACCAATCGCAGTTTGTTTTCGAGTCCGCCGACGTAGAACCTGGATTCATCGATCGACCACGCCACGGACGGATCACTGAAATCGAATTTTTGCGCGAGTGGCAGGTGTTTACGCCGGCCTGTTGAACGATCCAGCACGTCAACGCCATTCTGTTTTTTGCTGGCAAAAGCAACTGATTTGCCCGAAGGACTGAACGCCACCTGTCGCATGAGAAACCGTTCATCGGTCTGCCAGATCAACTCAGGTTGGGATGTGCCGACCTTGTGAAAATAGAGATTTCCATTCGTTCCACGGAACACGCAGATTTCCAGATTGCTGGAAACCAGATAATCCGTTGTGGGGAATGGTACGACGGTGATAGCGCCAGTGCCGTCGAGACGCACTGATTTCAAGTTGCTGTCGAGTTCATCTACAAATAGCACCCTGTCAGTTGGATGTGCGGTCCACTTCGTATCTGTTCGAAACTCTTGAATCTGAGTCCTTGGTTTCGTTACATAGTAGTGCAGAGGAGCGAGGACAACATAGGTGCTGATATTAGCCACGAGCATTCCCATCCAAATCTGGCGCTGGGATAATCCGATTTGCTTCCACCTGTTCCAAACTGAAGCCCAAGCCCCTTCCACCAGCACGGAAACAGCAAAGTAGATGAAAGCTCCCAAAGCCGCCGCGCGAGCATAACCAGCAAAGAATCCCGGAATGTCTTGCGGGAGCAGCCGCTCGTAAATAAAGACGTTCAGGATTTTGATTGGAATTCCCGCCAGCAGCGACCAGCCATTCGCGATAAAAGCGAGGGTACAGAGCTCGCCATAACGCAAGCGCCAGAGTTTTTTCAGAACGAATGCTTCGACGAAGATCTCGAATGCCATCAATGGCACCAGAATGATGAGGCCCGCAACGAGCACCATCGGGATGTTAATCGCATCGGCAAAAAGAGGCGTCATTGGTCACGCTCCTTGCGTCCATTTTTGTCGGCGCACAGTCGAATTCTGACAAGCAAATCATTAAGCGCGGCTCGAGTCTCATCATTCGGCAACTCAGACAACCGACTGTTGTCGTGCGCGGACTGCAATTCGGCCCGCAGCCGTTGGTATTCAGATTCGTGGAAAGCGATGTCGGCGTCCTCCAGTTTGGATTTCTCCGGACCGGCAAGTTTGCGCGTCACAAGGTCGGTGATGTAGGGCAGCTTTAAATCCTCGTTCAACGTGACGAGATTCGCCTCGATATTTCCAGTGCGCATCAGGTGAATGCCCGTGAGCAATACGCGATAAACGTAGAGCAATGGCTTCACCCGGCGCGGCGATTCCTTGAGAAATAACTTCCACTGCGTCTCCGCGAATCCGAAGTAGTGATGCGAGTGATGTTTCGTGATGCAGCCGTGTGCGATGGTCTTCAACTCCGCGTGCTCTGGCGTGGTGTGGACAATCAGCTGCGAGAAAAGCTGTTCCAACACGTAACCGTTTTTCTTGAGCAACAGGCCGAAGAATTTCCGCACGTCATGGCTCACGATGTCCATCTCCAGCCCTTCGATGACACGTGAGTCCTCAACTGTTTCGTCTTTGACGTCCAAACCAATTAACTTACCAAGCGGCAACACATGTGCCCCGCGCAGATCGAAATCCGAATCCGGCGACGGAAATCCGTAAAGGTGCGCACCACTGATCGTAGCGAACAACAGTGGGTACGGCTGCGCAGCAACGATTCGGTAAAGGCGTGCGTCAATGATCATCTTCGGACATCGTTGCTTAGATGAAGAGGCGATAATCGTAGGACTCGCGTTCGAAGCGCTGCAAGAGTTTCCCGATCCGCGCAATTTCGTTGGATGAATGGATTGTCGCCGGTAGACGCGTGTAGAGGTCAAACGTGTTCCAATTCATTTTCGACAGCGCAAGAATCTCTGCAGCCAAAGCATCCACGTTTGTGGGCCCCCAATGCTTCTTCACGAGAACCGGCGCGGGAATACGAAATCGCCCCATATAGTAGTTTTCCGCTTCCGAAGTCGGTCGCGCATTGCCGTTAACCCAAAGCAGAAACTTGAATCGGTCGAAAAGAATCGCGGTGCCACGATCGACAGGGGAACCACCCGAGGCGAATCCAGTAGGCGTCGCTACTGAGGCAGTGCAGCGAACGGACGCTTCGACATTTATTTCAACGAGGTCGACGAGCGGCACGTCTTTCAACCCCTTGAGAAGACCTTCCCTTTCGGCTTTCAAGAACTGCGTACGCTTGTGAATCACAACGCGTTCCGGGAGACGACCTCGGCTTTCAAAGAAAAGCTGCCGAATGTCCTCGGCGAGCCTGAGTGCGTCGTCTTCCGACAAATGAGGATTCTTTTGAAAGAATACCGGATTCTCAATCTTGCTCAGTCGGTAGTTGAGGCCAAGTCCGTCCGATGTATAGATGTGACTACAGCCCAAAACGATGTGGCCTTTGGCGGTTGAACGCCGCATAACCCCAAAACCGATGCCGACAAACGCCGTCGTCGAGGGCAGTCCATCAAGAATCCAAGGCGTGCGCATCGATTTCGCGTAAAGTGAGAGCGCGAGCCACCACATGACTTCGCAATCGAATTTCTTCGCCAACGTCCGTTCTCGAAGAAACTGCGAAGCGATGCCACGCTGAACGCAGTACGCTTTGGCCAAGTCGTGCAGGTTGATATCTTCCTCCTCGTCCTCGTAGTCCGCGTATTTCGCCCACCGGTCCGGAATAAAAACGAGAACCAGTCGCGTTGAGGTTGTCGCGACAATTTGGTCAATGCACATGCGGACATTCTTTACGAGCGACAGCGCCTTCTCTCTGTCATTCGCTCCCTCGGGTTCTGGGCACACCGCCCACGAACGATCAATTGATTGCGGACAAACAAAGGGCAGTCCAAAAGCTTGGCCGAAGCCGGGATAGTCGATCAGATAACCCTTCTTGCTGTTAGCGCTCACACGCTGCCCGAGTTTGCCAAGAAAAGCCGCGACTTTCGATCCGTCCTCCTTTGGACAAACGACACCGACCCGAACATCAGGATCAAGACACCGTGCCGTCAGCGCAAAATCGAAGGGGCGGTTTGATACAAGGCCTCGAATTGGATGCGAGTCCGCAAGGAAACTTGAGCCGTCTTTAGATGCAAATATTACCTTCGGTTCCGGCAGAGTCATTCCCTCGAACTGAAGCAGGTCCAAAAACTTCTCTGGGATTTTAAGAACGCTTTCTGGCCGAGGTGTATCAATTCTCGCGAACGCCGGCGCGCGTCTAACGCGAAACTTGAATGAACTTGCTGAGTTGATCGGATAATCGAGCGCACCAGCAGCTTTCGGGAAAAGTTTCTCTCGCCAATATTCCAATTCGTCGTTGAATTCCTTGTTGAATTGGTTGCTCAAAATTTGACGCTTCAATTCCTTTTCAACGAAATCAGGCAATTCTCCACTGCGCTGGGGCTTTCCCAATACTGTTGGCATTAACGTCACATATTGTCGCCCTTGTGATCGCTTCAGGCTGACTACTACTGCGCGATACGCCGCGCATTTCCAGCGATAAACTTCAGGCGTCTTGTAAGGATTCTTTTCCCAAAGAAGTTCGTCGCCGTCTGTATCCAGTCCTGCGCGTTTGGCCAAGCTTCGGACAAGTCCTTGGCGCAGAACACCAGTGATTGTTCCGTTTGGAAAGCCGAGTTCGTATTCGGCGATCGGACTGCGGCGCACTTCGCCCTGAATGCGATTCTGGAATGCAGTCTTGATGTCGTCCAGCAACCCAATCGCGACAACGTTTCTGCCAAGAATGCCACCAGCTATTTCTTTTCCCGCCAGACTTTCGCGGAGCGCCGCCCATGCTCCTTCCCGGTGCAGATCGGGGACTTCGAACTCATAGACTTCGGAGGGACAATCGAGTGGAAAACAATTGCTCTTGATTAGAGCGGTTGGTTGACCGCTCGGAAGTGAGAATGGTTTGTTGTTTTCGGCTTTAGCGGCATCGCTTGCGGCGAGAATTTGCTTGCCCCTTTCGGCGAATGCGCCGTCCACGCACTGGAGGGTGAGTCGGCGCATGGTGTCATCGAATCCGGCTCCATTGATATAGAATGCCTGACGTCCGGAGTTCCTAGCGATTTGAATCAGTTCAGCGACGAGGGGCGGCGGCTCTGCCCTTTGAAAGCCACACCAGAACAGCCTGCCAACGCCTTTTTGTAGCATCGCATTCCTCAGGCAATCCATGACTGATTGGTCGCGTCCACTATAGCCAATGATGATTACGGTTCGCTCCCTGAGGTGATTGGCAAGACTCTCGCGCAGCGTCACGTCCTGGGTCTGTAGTTCCTGTTCCGTGTTCTTGAGTAGGTCGTATCGATAATCTCCATGTAAAGCGACGCACAGAAGTTCATTCTTCCTAGGGAGGCGTTCAATGCGCGCGGTGCTATCCAAACCAACTTCTATAGCGGTCACTGCGGTGCCGATGGTCGCGCGCGCAGACAACCCGTCAAAATTGGTAGTCCACACTGAATCAAACACGCCGGCCTCTGCCAAGAGCGCCAACAACTGGTATCCAAAGCTGGGATGAGCCGCTTTCACTAAACTTTGAAAATAAGCGCGACGGTCGTCAGCGAGGGGGTAACAATGTTCGAAGAAAAAGCTGTATTCACTGGGATGACCGGAAGACGGGAAACCAGACTGCTTATCCACCCAAGTCTGAATCCGACGTTGGACCGATGGCAAAGACAAATAGCCAACCTGCTTTTCTAAACCGGGATTCGCCGAGGTGAAGATTCTTCCTTTCCATTCCATAGTGCAGCGTTCTGCGGACGAAATGCCTGAACTTACCGACGCACCAGCGCCAAGGAACAGGCTATGCGGAGTGTCACGGTTGATTGATATGGAGCGAACAAAGGCTTCTAGCGTTAGTGAGAGGTCGGCACTCATGATTTATGATTGAGTCAATTTTACGTTCGTCATTTCCCGTCGCGCTTTGACGAGAAAGCGATTCGCGGCTTCGTAGTCGGGACGTTCGGGCAGTTTGGTCTCGGAGAGGGCGCGTTCGAAATCGTGATGAAGTTCCTTGCGCCACGCGTTGACTTCGGGCCATAGAACTTCACCGCGTTTCACCGCAAGCAATCGGTCGCGGTGCGATTCGACATGCACCGGAACGCGGCCTTCGCGCAATGTGGCCGCGCCGGTGAGCAGCAGGCGCAGCAGGTGCATGGCGTGTTTCCATTTGATCTGTCCTGAATTGCGAATGTCCTGCTCAATCTTCTTGAACTGCGAAATGGCGTAGCCGTTGAACGTCTGGAAAATCATCTGACTGAGAAAGCTGCCGCGAATGGCGATCAGTTCCGCGCCCAAGGGCGTGACCTTTTCCACCATCGGCGAGTAGAGGCATTCCAGGATGTTCGGGTTCGCCTTGAGCGCCATGATGATGAATTTTTGCAATTCCCAGTAGCAGCTTTGCGTGGCGTTGTCCTCGAATTGTTCCGGCGCACCGAAGAGCGACCATTGCAGATCGGCGGGCGAGAGATAGATGCCGCGCCGGTCGGTGTCCGAGTCGTCATTGTCCAGTCCATACGCGCGCGATCCGACCACGCAGCGATAGATGATAAATTGTTCCAGATCGAAGGTAGGGCTCGCAGTCCTCTGCGAGCTATCGGTTACACCCGTCGCGCACGGAGTGACGCGCCCTACCGCACCGAGCCGGTCTTTGAAGTGCTTCAGCACTTCGAGTTGTTCAGGCCGGAATGCAGACTCGAAACCGTCTGGGAAGCGAACGAGAAATTTTTCTCCCGCCACCGCAGGCGTTCGCGTGACAACGCCGACAGCCCCGCGTGGATGCACGAGAGAATTACTTGGTCCTCGCACCTCAATCAGCGATACGACCTGGGTTCCGGCAAAGATGTTGTCGGATTGATGCGCCATCCTGCGGCGAGGATACGGGAAGACCGGCGGTCATGGCCAGCCTTACCGCAGTTTCAGCCATGCTTCCGGGCGAAATCGTCGGCAAACTTCTCCCGCTGCTCGTAAATTTCATTCCACTGATCGACGTGATGGCCGAGTTCGTGCATCAGCACATCACGAAGGAAATATTGTTCCAGCCAGGTGAGGCTCGCATGGCCAAAGGGATAGGCATGCAGGAAAATACAGCGCCGCCAGTAATGCCCCACGAAAGGTTTTTCGCCACGCCAGCATTTCAACTGCTTCACTGTGCCTGAAAGAATGAACACAGCTCGCAAATCCTTCAAAAACTCCTGCGGACAACTTCGCAACTGCGCCTCCACCTGATCTGCGCGGCAGGGCCGGATGAAACCTTCGATCGCCGGTAGCTCGATAATTTTCGGGAACGAGGGATTCCTGGCGATCTTTCGATCAAAGCGTTTCCATACCGCTTGAATTTCCAACCACCACGGTTCGTATTCAGCCCAGTTCGTAAACTTGCTCGCCGAATAGGCATTGGACCGGGGGCCTGAACTGCCGTGATGTGCGCTCATGGTGAAGATGGGTGTGCCGGATTACGCCCGAAAACTGGTCCGTGGTCGAACGAAATATCTATCCCGGTCAGCGAATGATCTGCCTCACAGGAGATCGGCTTTCGCTGCCAGTGTCGGATTTTGTGCGATTCGAACTTGTTTGAAGCGATCTGACATCGATAAAGCCGGTCAAATCCAAACGCCTGAACTGTTCAGTCGAAAGGAGAGCTGTCGTGCCGTCCTCATAAATCGCTGCGTGGCGTGGCGGCGTCTTGAACCCACGTCGCTGCGGGACGTTGTCGTAGGGTGCGTCACAAACGCAAGGAGGACATTCGATGGCGCATTGCTCAATTGTAGCGGTCGAGAGCTCACCAAAATCTTCGCGTCGCCGATCCAACCAAGCCCCATCACGCAGTTAAACTGTTCACGATCCGCAGGCGTAAGGCTCGCGATCGAGACAGAATCAGCGGAGAGCCAGCCTTCGCCATGACGCAGGAGCTTGTCCACCTCTGCGTCGCCGACCCAGTAATGCTTATCGTTATCCAGCACGGGAACGAGCACATATAGATGCGCAAGCAGATTGCGAAGCGGCAGCGTGCCAGAAAGTTCCACCTGGTGATAAGCACTGTCACCCCAATCGGGAAAGCGTTTATCCAGCGGCAGGCGTTTGGCAGAGACCGTATATCCGAGAGGTTCGAAAATGCGGCGCAAAAACTCCTCACCGCCGCGACAGGGCAGCGCGGGAATGTGAACCGTCAGCGGCAGCGGCGTTTCAACCAGTTCGGGACGTTCCTTGCTGGTTCCGGAGAGCGCGCTTCCGAACACATCGGCGATTGCCACGCTCAGGAAAGACGAGGCCGCGTAAGGACGATCGTTGACGTATTGTTCCAATGCACCGCCTTCACCGGCAGGACCACGGCGGTTCCGAACCAATCCAACCGGATCGACCTCCACCTGCAATGCTGCAGTGCAACGCTCTTCGGTTGCTTCCGGATAAAACACGTTGGCGCGTCCGAACGTCAGATCGAACGACTGCACCCGCGCCGGATTCTTTCGCAGGAGAAAGCCGAGGTCCGTCGCGGGGCGATGCGTGGTTGTGATGGTGAGCAGCATTGTTATTCCTCAGCAATTCAGCGGCGCAATTGTGTCTGTTAGATGATCATTCTCAAAAGAACAAAATGCGTCAGCCGACCTTTACGCGGTAAACAACGGAGTTCTCCTGCTCGAATGCAATTGGAACGGACAGGAACTTCTGAATGACGGATGCGATCGTGGTTGTGTGCGAAGATGGCGCGGTCGTGCGGAACGAGCCACCGCCTGCCAACGCCAGCGGAAGCAGCAGTTGATCGGCGAGGTGTTCATCGACTGGTACGCACGCGTCCATCCATTGTCGGGCCGCAGCCACAGCGACCCGCGCGACATCCTCGGCTTTCCGGCCTCGTTCACCAAAGCCGGCGAAAATCGCCGTTCCGCTCTCGTTTTCAATCTCCAGGAGCAATGCGTTTCCCGGGCCCGCGGAATCCACACTTTCAACGACGCATTCTTCAGAACTCCATCCAAGTTCCTGTCGAACGACCGCGAGTTCGCGCTCCGCGATGTCGGGCGACAGTTTTGAAATGAGTGCGCGAGCGCGCCGTCTGCGAATCTCTCCGCGCTCCAACAGTTCGATCCGGTGCAGTTGTTTCGCTGGTTGGATCTCTGCCAGGAAGTTGCCTCCGCCCGCAGGAAAGAAGCCGGGGCGCCGCAAGTTCAATTCGATTCTGACGCCCATCTGGTTGATCATAGGCGCAAAGCAGTGTTGAAGAAAATCAAAGGGCGGAGCTGCAGGATTGTGCGTGCCGCCTTCGAGCATGATGAAACTCGATTCTGAAGCGATCAGCAGCGGCGGCAGAATGGTTTGCAGCACCAAGGTTGCGCTGCCGGCTGTTCCCACCGCGAACCGGTAGGAACCCGGCTTCAGCAAACCGGGACGAAATTCCAGCGTTTCTGATCCGAGTTCGGCTCCGATGACTTCCGCCGTGCTGATCGCAGCCGCCGCACTTATCGCGGTGAGATGTTGATACAGCAGGCCCGGTTTCTTCCGGCCAGCACGGATGTTCTCGAAGCGCACCGCCTGACTCGTAATGAGTGACAATGCGAGAGACGTTCGCAGAATCTGCCCCCCACCTTCTCCTTGTGATCCATCAATTGTGATCATTGCAAAAGAGGGAGCGCGTGTTACGCGCTCCCATTGTTTCAATCTTCGGGCCGCTCACCATGCGGCGCCATTTTGACGAGCTTTGGATCGAAGCGTCCCAATACCTCCACCAGATCCGCCTGCGCGGCCATCACCTGGTGGATGTCCTTGTAAACACCCGGCACTTCGTCGAGCCCGGCCGAGATGAGCTTCACCCCGCGCTCTTTCAAAACGCGATTCACTTTCTCCCATTCGAACGTCTCCAGCGCCTTTGTCCGGCTCATCACGCGGCCAGCGCCGTGCGAAGCGGACTTGAGCGAAGGCTCGTTCCCTTTTCCACGCACGAGGAACCCAGGCGATGCCATTGAGCCGGGAATCACTCCCAGCACGCCTTCGCCCGCCGGGGTCGCGCCTTTGCGGTGAACCACCACGTCGCGTTCCACGCCATCAATCACGTGCCGCTCTTTCCACGCGAAGTTGTGATGGTTCTCCACATCAAGCAGGACGTTCAGCCCGAGGTGCCGGGCGACATGCTGGTGAATCAACGAGTGATTCGCCGCAGCGTAATGCCCCATCAACTCCATCGCCGCCCAGTATTCCTGGCCTTCTTCCGAATCGAGCGACAACCACGCGAGGTGCTTGTGCTCCTTCGGCAGATCGGGATGCTGCGTCATGGCCAGTTTGCTGTAGTAATCGCAAACCGCCGCGCCAGTTCCACGGCTTCCGCTGTGGCTCAGGAGCGCGACGTATTCGCCCGCGGGCAGATTCTGGATCGGCTGCTCGGCGGAGAACACTCCGAACTCAACGAAGTGATTTCCGCTTCCGCTGGTTCCAAGCTGCGCCCACGCGCGATCCTTGTTCTGTTGCGTGATCTTGCTGATGGCCCAATCGGCATCCAGAACGTCGTGCTGACGCCGTTGGTTGAACGTGGCGCCGACACCAAATCGCGTTTCGGCTTCAATCGCTTTGATCAACTTCTCGCGTTGGCGATCGAGCTCGCGCAATGGAAGATCAAGCACCGTCAGCTTCATGCGGCAGGCGATGTCCACGCCCACGGCATACGGAATCACAGCTCCGTCGGTCGCGAGCACGCCACCAATAGGCAGTCCATAGCCGACGTGCGCGTCCGGCATCAACGCTCCGGCAACG
>JBQCEJ010000433.1:0-8409 GCA_051960355.1 Verrucomicrobiota bacterium
GGAATAATCGCCAGAGCGCGAGTGATCAGGCGGCGCAGCCATGGGCGCAGGCGGATGTTCAGGAATCCTTCCATGACAATCTGGCCGGCCAGCGTCCCGGTGAGAGTTGAGTTTTGTCCCGAAGCCAGCAGGGCGATGGCGAAGACCACGCTGGCCATGGACACGCCAAGCGTCGGGCTGAGCAGATGAAAGGCGTCCTGGATTTCGGCCACATTGTGCTGACCACGTTTATGGAATGTTGCCGCGGAGACGATCAAAATGGCTGCGTTGATGAAGAGCGCGAACATCAATGCCAGCGTGGAATCGAGGGTGGCGAACTTGATGGCCTCAGCTTTTCCGGTTGTGTTCTGTTCGTATTTGCGCGTCTGCACGATCGACGAGTGCAGGTATAGATTGTGAGGCATCACCGTCGCGCCGAGAATGCCAATCGCCAGATAGAGCATTTCCGGATTTTTGATGATTTCCGGTTTTGGAAGGAAACCGCCCAGAATAGCGGTCATGCTCGGCTGCGAGAAAATGATTTCCAGCAGAAAACAGCCTCCAATCAGGAGAATCAGCGTTACGACCAAAGCTTCGATATAGCGAAAGCCTTTGTTCTGAAGATAAAGAATTGCGAAGACATCCAGCGCGGTAATGCACACGCCCCAGATGAGCGGAATCCCAAACAGCAGATTCAAGGCGATAGCCGACCCGATGACTTCGGCAAGATCACACGCGCAGATCGCAATTTCGCAGAGCAACCAAAGGACGACCGTCACCGGCTTGGAATAGTTATCGCGACAGGCCTGAGCCAAGTCGCGGCCCGTAACGATTCCAAGGCGAGCGGCGAGCGATTGCAGCAGAATCGCCATTAGATTTGAGAGCAGGATGACGCTCAGGAGCGAATAGCCGAAAGCGGAACCGCCCGCGAGATCTGTCGCCCAATTGCCCGGGTCCATGTAACCGACGGCCACCAGATAACCTGGGCCGGAGAAGGCCAGCAGTTTCCGCCAGAAACCCAAACCTTTGGGGATGGAAATCGTGCCATGGACTTCCTGAAGACTCGGCGTTCGATTCGGCAATCGCCAGCCGTTGGTCGAGTCGGATTGAGCAGGAGAAACTTCCGGGGAATCCATAAGAGGTCAGTCGAGCCGCGAGGAAGAGACGCTCTGGGTGCCTTCGGCCTTGGTAGGGCTTGCTGTTTTGGTCAAATGCGCAACAACCGGTTTCATGTTCATTTGGAAAGCGTGAAGGACTCTCCGCTGCTTTGAACTTATAGTCAACTACGAAAGTTAGCCTTGGCTAACTTTGGTGGCTTGTGAAGTTTTCAAGGAGAGGTGGACGAAGTGCCCGGTGCCGAACTAAAGTTTTTGGATGCGACCTTTGGACCTTCAACAGATCGGGCAGGAATTGGCCATCAAATGGGATGACGGAAGCGAGAGCTTTGTTGCGCTGACAAAATTGCGCCAGCACTGTCCTTGCGCCGGTTGCAAGGGGGAAGTGGATATCATGGGCAACCTTTACAAGAATCCGGAGAAACCACTCTCGCCGAAGGCATATGAATTGGTTCGTCTGGATCGAATTGGCACGTATGCCATTCAACCCGTGTGGGCCGACGGTCACGCGACGGGAATTTTCTCCTTCGATTATCTCAAGCGGGTAGGGGAGTTGCCGTGATGGTTGAAAGGCGGAAACGAAAAAGCCGCCCTTGGGAAAGGGCGGCTTGAAGATCGAAACAAGGCTTAAAAGAGTGGAGGGGTCAGCTCCGTATCGAATTTCAGACCCGTGCCGGGCTCGATGATGCCTTTGGTTTTGCCGCGCACTTTGCCCGGCTTGTTGACGAACGAGCCGAATGACGCGCGGAGGAGCCCGTTGGTGGAGTCGTCAGGGATCTGGAGCATAGCAAACCCGATTTTCTTCTGAACCGACGCCATGCAGATCGCGCTGGCGTAGGTGTATCCGGGGCCAACACCGTCCATGGAATACATATTCACGACGTCGCCGTAAGGGCTCAGCGAGAAAAACTCGATGAACGACTGCGCGCTCTGGGTTTTATATCCATTCCAGTAACCGGATAGCGAAGACAAGGGTTGTTGTGGAACGCCTTTATAGGTGAGTTTTCCTTCTGGCGAAGAGGCCAGGAGAGTGAACCGCTTTCCAGGAACGACCTTGCCAGTGAAGCTAATGCCGCTGAGGGCATTACTTGTGGAGGATTGGGCGACCGCAATGGCGAAATTCCCAATCGTGTGCCCTTTCGCGTCATAGAACCACTGGCCTGATATGGGCGAGTAACCAAACAGATTCGTGCTGCCGGCACTTTCTGAAGCGGGATCCCGTTCGGTATTGACGCTCCCCCGCCCAGTGACATTGGTGCTGGTGTTGTTCGCCTTGGTAACAAGGATTTCGTGTCCAGAGAACGTGTAATCGCTCGAGAAGGTGATGAACGCGATGCCTTGCTGGCCGCCGCCGCTGATCACGAAATCCCAGGATCCCTCAGGTGAGTTGAATTGGGCGTTGCTCGTCAGAATCGAACCCAACAGGGCGGCGGCCAACAAGGGTCGGCGCAAGCCCGCCATCAGGCCGGAGACGTTTTTACAAAACAGTTTCATATTCAATGTTTGTTGAAGGCCCTGTTTTACTTGGCACTGCTGACTTCTTGAAACTCGGGTTTTTGAGAATGCTTCTTACTCCAGTCGTACGGCTTGGCGTTGTCCCAGGCACCCCATTCGCTGTTGTCTGGTTCAACAGGCGCGGTTTGCAGGAAGGTGGACTTGGTCGGCTGGAAATCCGAATCCTGCACAATCGTCGGGGTGATGAAGATAATCAGGTTGTTCTGAGCACGATCTTTACTCTCGCTGCGGAACATGCGTCCGAGCACTGGAATGTCACCGAGTCCGGGAACCTTGGTATTGCCGCTGCGAGTGTCATCCTGCACGAGGCCACCCAGAACGAGCGTGTGGCCGCTGGGAATGACCACCGTGGTCGAGAGCGTGCGACTGTCAAAGGTGTAAACCGTGTTCCCGAAACCCCCGCTCAATATTGTATCTTTGCTAAACACCCGGGAAACTTCCGGCAGAACTCGCAGATTCACCTTGTTTTCGGCGGAGATGCGCGGGGTCACGTTCAGAACCACACCGAGATTCGAGTAGGTGATGGAGGAGCTTCCCGGCGTATTGGCCGACGAGGGTGACGTGGTGAGAATCGGGATTTGACGGGTCACGGAAATGTTCGCGGTTTCGTTGTCCAGGGTGACTGTGCGCGGCGCTGAGATCACTTTCGCTTCCGAGTTCTGATTGATGAACGAGAACACCGCATTGACGCCATCGGCATCCAGAAAGGCGGTGGCCGGATTGAAACCCTTGGAGGTATCAAACAGCATTTTCGGTAAGCTCTTGCTCAAAGTCGGGTTGACCGATTCCGCAGGCGTGTTTTGCTGCAAATTGTTGCCGAACGCAAGGTTTTGAGCGGCGAGAGTGCCGGTCCAATCGACGCCTTTGATGGTCTTGGGGTTCATCGAAGTTTCCAAAAGGCGCGCCTCGATCAACACCTGCCGGGTCGGAAGGTCCAAACGTGCGATCATCTTGTCCAAAGCATCGAGTTCTTTCTCGGTCGCGAGCACGACCAGCTGACTGGTGCGAACATCGCCCATGATTTTGCTGCGCTTGTCCGTGAGAACCGTCTGGGCTGAAGCCAGAATATTGCTGGGTCCGGTATATTTGAGTTGGATGATTTTGGTGATCAGCGGGTCGGGTGCCGCAGGATCTTTCATGCTCACGCGCGCGATTTTGGTCTTCGGATCCTCGACCAGTTGCAGGTTGTAATTGTTCAGCAACGCGTTGAGTGCCTGCTCGGCGGAGATGTTTTCCCAACGAATCGAAACGGTGGGTTGGGGGACCGGTCGGCCGTCAGGTCCGGGCTGTCCGAAGCTGATGCGCGGATCCAACATGTAATTGATGTTCGCCTGGCGGGCGAGATTCTTCACGGCGTCGGTCAGAGGAACTTCGTCCATTACGATCAAGGGAATGGTCGCAACCGGCGCGGGAGCTTCGGCAGGGGCGCTTGTCGCTTCTGTTGCCGGTGCTGCCGGTTCGGCGGTGGCTTCCGCAGGGGTCACAACCGCCGCTGCCGGGGCTGCTTCAGCTTGAGGCACTTCGCTGGTCACGATTGTACCGCTTTGGACAGCTTCTGGCGGCGTGGTGGAGTTGTCCTGAGCTGACGCTGTCAGGCTGGCTGCCATAAGGCAACCGAGTATCAGAGTGATAAGTGAGCGTTTCATGTTTTTAGTATTCCGGGTTTCCCAATTATAGATTGAACTTTCTGAGTAGTTTTAGCAGTCGCGGTGCCAACGTTTTTTGCCATGTTCCGACTGCTTAGCGTAAAGAATGCGCATGGATTTGGAATATGGCTGTCCAGCGTTGAGGCAGAGTCTTCGCAGAAATCGAAGAAGCTGGCGGCCCTGGCGAATCAGTTGGATTTGAGGCGCAATTCGCGGCGGGTATTGCCGACCTCAATCACGACGGATTCTGGATTGATTTGAATGCAACGGAAATGAACGCGACCGGTCCCAATGGTTACATCGGTTTCTTCACCTTCGGCCAACGTGCGGCCATTAATGATCGCCAGACGATTTTCCGATGATCCGGACATTCCCTGGAACATCAGGGCGGCAGTGTCGGGTGCGTTGGCAGGCTGCGCATTCGTCGTCGCACTATTATTTGAGAATCGAACTGAGTCCGGGAAGAACGGGTCCCGTCCCTCCTTCGGATCTTTTGGAAAAGTAAACACAGACTGCGGAATCGTATTCGTCGTGATCAGCGGCGCCTGAGCCTGGGGAGCCTTTGGCTTAGCAGGAGTGGGCGACGTGCTGGCGGCGGCTGAAACGGAAAGAATGCTTCCAAAAATAGTGACGGTTAGCAGGAGAGGCCTGGGTGTGTTCATGGCTTTTTGGCGACTACAGTTGCGCTGGATTTTACAAGGGAGACAATGTCCATTCTGAAGATGAGTTGTTCGTTCTGAGTGGCAGAGGCGTCTGGCAACAGTTCCAGATTCATCACTCGCGAGCTGGGAAAGCGATTTTCGAAATCGGCAATGAATTTTCCGAGTTCGTGATAACGCGCCGAGCCCATGATGGAAACTGTGAATTGTTTGTAGGGGAACTTTGTAAAGACGTTGAGGTCGGACGTTCCCTTGCTGGTGAACTGCTTGATCTCCACGTCATAGGGCAGTTTGAACTTTCGTATGGTATTGATCGCCGAAGCGTACAAATCATCCGAAGGCATTTCGTCTTCGCGCACGGCAAGTTCCTTCCTGATCGCGGCCAGATCGGCGTCAATCTTTGCGCTGTTCTTAATCGTCTCCGTGATCTGGGCCAGCTTTTTGTTCGCCTTGGCTTTTTCCAGAGCGAGGCTTCGGATCTTGGCCTGCTGAAGGCGGATCAGTCCCATGTAAAGTCCGGTGCCAATCAGCAGAATGATGACGACGACCAGAACCAGTTGACTTTGTTTTTCTTTGCTAATTTTTTTCATCGGATTTTCTCCGGAAGACGGCCTTCAAGACTCATGAGCAGAAACGGTTTTCCATCGGTGTCGATTTGTGTGGCGCCGAGCGTGGCCAGCCGAAATCCATTTTGATCCAGCAATTTTTGAAAGTAGGGGTCGCCGGATAATTTGTGCTGAAATTTGCTGACGCCGTCACCCAGCACCGAACTCTTGTCCTTGGCGGACAGGAGCAGGGAAACGTTCTCTTTGATGGTGGCGGGTTTGGGAAAGACTCGGGTGCCCTTGACAGGTTTGACCTCGGGAACCAACACATAGGTTTGCTCCAGCTTCAATCGGACGAGTTGGACGTGGTCGAGCGTGTCCTTTTGAAGGGTGTTCAGCAATGTCCCGACGAGGAAACGGTTTGTTGCCAGACGATCGAAGGCGGCCAGCTTTCGCTTGCCTTCGACCATGCTGTCCTGGTTTTGGAGCAGCTGCTTGAAAACGGTTTCGCGCGACTTGGCCTCGCTTTCCAGCCGGGCGACTTCGCCTCGGTCGCGCATGCTTTCCACGAGCAGTGAACTGCTCCAGACGAGAATCGACAAAATGACAACGGCGCCTCCGAGAATGAAACGCTTGACGGGATCACGGCGACGCAGTTCTTCGAGTTCCTGCGCTTCAGCTAATAGATTGATTTGGATCGGCATATCAAATGGCGGTTAACGCGGCACCCACGGCCACGGTCAGTTGCGGAGCAATCTGGTCAGCCTCGCTCGCTTGTTGTGCGGGGACGGCTACTTGCAGGAAACCGGTGGGATTCCAGTTATGGCATTCGAGCGAAAGTTCCGTTTGGAGGCTTTGGACGATCGATTCTGACCGGGCGGAGCCGCCGCACAAGTAAACGCGGCTGACGGTCCGGTCTTGTTGGTGTTCAAAGAAGTCAATTGACGCGCGGAGTTCGCGGCCGAGAGGAGAAACCAGCATTTCAAGCTGTGATTGCACTTCGCTGGCCATGCCGATTTTGATTCCTTCGGCCTCGGCGTAAGTGATGTTCATCACGTCGGCCAAGCCGCTTGTGATTCGATCACCGCCGATATTGACGGCGCGGGTGAGCACCAGTTCGCCTTCCTGCAGGAGGCAGATGGTCGTGTTTTTAAAACCGATATCCACCAGGGCGATGACTTCTTTGGAAAAGCTTTCCGGCATTGCCCGTTCAAAGGCGTTCACTGGACCGATGAGCGAGGGAACCACGAAGTCGGGAGTCAGCCCGGCATTTTTGATGGCCATCTGCAAATCATCGATGAACGTCTTCTTTCCACCCGCGACCAGGACTTTCGCCTTGGTTGAGTTTCCTTCCCCGCGCGGCTTTTCCGCTTTTTGGACGTTTTGACGGGGCGGAACGATGTAGCAATCAAAAAGGTAGCCGGGCAAATCCTGTTGCAGGTAAGCCTTGGAGTTCACTTTCAGGATCTGCCGCATCTCAGTGGCTGGCATCAAAGGCATTTCCACATTGCGGACGATCAAATCATTAAGTCCCAGTGCGATGGTTACCTGCTTGGTTTTCGGTTCGATGGCCTGAGCCACGGCTTTCAAATGCTCACTCAGCAAATCAACCGACCAGGTTTTCTCGAAGATAGGTGCATCCAGCAGAGCGAAGCGCGAGAGGGAGAGGGTGTCGTCTTTGCGTTGCAGGTATACAGCCTTCGTCGTGCGGCCACCGAGATCGATCGAGAACAAATGATCCCGGGCTTTCGAAGTTGTGTTGGTCAAGAATGGCAGGGCCATAGTTTTTTGTTCGTTTAGCTGTCTTCC
Source organism: Verrucomicrobiota bacterium (assembly GCA_051960355.1). Taxonomy (GTDB): domain Bacteria; phylum Verrucomicrobiota; class Verrucomicrobiia; order Limisphaerales; family DASXHY01; genus DASXHY01. The sequence goes on from JBQCEJ010000433.1 coordinate 7,269, forward strand.
GCTGCGTGATCTATTGGAGGCCTTTTTCGCTCCATCATCACGCGACTCAGAACAAACCCGTTGTTTGTTTTTTCCACTTAAAGCAACACGTGGGCCAGAGTTGGAGAACTTTACTTTAAAGCGATTTGGGGCGTGGAACCGAAGCGGAATGAATCATTTTCTCGGCAGAGTGTGTGCCCAATGTCTCAATTGCGTGCAGGAGCCCTCAGGAACTCAGCGATTCTCAGCATCTGGGTCGCTCTTTTGGATGGCCTTGAACCTGCTGGTGAGAAACTGAAATCTAGTTCTGCGAATCCTTGAAGCGAGCAAGCCAGCAAAACAGGCCGGTTTCACTTCGGATCCGCGAGCTGAGCCGGCAACTCGAAGTCGATTATGAGACTGGGTGTGGCGGGGCTGTCTCGGAAGCGGACAATAGCGATGAAAATAAAATGTGCGAATAACAGCAGATACGCCAGCGGCACGACCTTGGCCGAGGTGACCGTATCCGTTGCCATTCTCGCGATCATGGCGGCCGGCATCATCGGCTCGTTCAACTACGGATTTTTCGTGATGGGCTTGGCGCGCGAAAATCAACGAGCCACTCAGATCCTCCTCAAAAAGACCGAAACCATTCGTTTATACAACTGGGATCAAGTTCTCGCGGGCGATGTTCAGCAGCCATTCACTGAGTACTATGATCCTCAATCGAGCACGAATAAGGGCATTTTGTTTTCCGGGACCGTGGATTTGGTGGCCTTTCCATTTACTGCGCCCTACAGCACCAATATGCGACAGGTAAACATCACGCTTACCTGGACCAATGCGAGCAGCCGGATTGTCCGGCATCGGAGTTTGTCCACCGTCACCGCCCGCTACGGCATGCAAAATTATGTTTACTAAGCGCCATTCACAGCGACTGGGAGCGTGGACTCTGGTGGAAATGATGATCGCCGTCGGCATCTTTTCGATAGCCAGCGCCGCGTTGGGAACGCTTTTCATGTTTAGCATCAAGAGCTTTGCCCAAATGGCCAATTACGCCATCCTAGACCAGGAAAACCGCCATGCAGTCGATATCCTGACGCGCGAGATCCGGCAGGCCAGCTACGTTGAGAGTTATTCTACAAATCCAGCCCCCACAATAACGCTTCGCTGGAACACCTCC
>JBQCEJ010000434.1:0-3108 GCA_051960355.1 Verrucomicrobiota bacterium
AGCCGCCTGCCGCCGGTGCCGTTGATAGTGCTAAAGTCTCGCGAATTGATCCGGGACGTGAACAGAAAGGACAAAAAATGGCACACGAGAAGTATCAAGCGTGTATCGAGGCTTGCAATGACTGCGCGGTGGAATGTGAGCATTGCGCGAGCGCATGCTTGGAGGAACAGGATGTGAAGAGGATGGCGCGATGCATCGCGCTGGACCACGACTGCGCCAAGATCTGCTATATGGCATCGGGGTTCATGGCGAGCGGGTCGAATTTTGCGGACGAACTTTGTAAGCTTTGTGCGGATATTTGCCGGGCTTGCGCCGAGGAATGCCGCCAACACAAGCACATGGAGCACTGCCAACGTTGCGCTGACGCATGCGAACGTTGCGCGCAGGAATGCGAGCAGATGGGTTCGTCGGATAAGCGGGGGATGTCGGAGGCCATGCGGGCTGCGAAGTGATTGCCCGGAGAGCGCCTCGTCCGAAACCGCGTAGGGCCGTGGCGCGTTTCTTTGAGTCGTGCGCGCGCGTAGCCGCACACCTTCAGGTTGCGTCCCCCTGGGTATGATCACACGGGGACGGGACTAAACGATCGCGGCTACGGACATCCGCACCCGCGCAAGTGTTCGCAGCAGAATACAATGGAAAATCACTTATGAGTTCATTGCCTGTTTGGCTGCAGGCAGGTTTGTGGGGATTAATCGCCGGCGCCGCTCTCGTTTTGGGTGCGGGGGTCGGTTATCTGGCGCGAGTGCCTCAACGGGTCATTGCCGCAATCATGGCCTTTGGAGGTGGCGTGCTGATTTCAGCGCTCGCATTTGACTTGATGGACGAGGCTTACAAGCGCGGTGGCTTCGACTCCACAAGCGCTGGCTTCATCGGAGGTGCAACCGTGTACACTGCGGCCAACTGGTACCTTGCCCGACGAGGCGCCAAACATCGGAAGCGTTCTGGCAAGCAGCAGCCTTCCGAAAGCGACCACGCTGGCAGCGGCCTGGCAATCGCCGTGGGAGCCCTGCTGGACGGCATTCCTGAATCCATCGCGATCGGAGTCAGCATGCTAAAAGGCGGAAGCGTCAGTACGGTTGCGGTCATTGCAATTTTCCTGTCGAACATTCCGGAAGGGCTTTCCAGTTCGGCAGGCATGAAGAAAGCCAACCGTTCGGCCGCTTATATTTTCGGTGTCTGGGGAACCATAGCAGTGATTTCCGGGCTGGCGTCGTTGGTGGGATACGCCGGCTTCCGCGGGGTTTCGCCCGACCTGATCGCCGCGACGATAGCGATTGCGGCGGGAGCTATTCTGGCCATGTTAGCCGACACGATGATGCCAGAGGCGTTCGCGGAATCGCACAATTTTTCCGGGCTCATTACGGTGCTTGGTTTTCTGGCGGCATTTATCCTGACGAAATGGCAGGGATGATGCCGGTGCCGTCATAGAACACCAACGCACAGGTGACGATCGGGAAATGGTGGATGCAGTGGGCCGCGTGGGTTGGACGCTCTTCATTTTCCTGTCCTCGTCCAATACCTTCCAACGACCGGGGCAGGGGACATCCCAAAACGGGGTGGCAGCCCCGTAACAACCACGCCTAGTGCAGCTATGATCGTCAGCGATTCCATTTTCGTGGAGGCGCTATGTTTAAAATGCCCCGCTGGTTCTATGGTTCGATCGCGTTGTTGCTCGCGTCCTTCGGGCCGCAACATTTTTGCTCGGCCCAACCGATTAACGCGTGGATTTATTCCGCAAGCGGACATTGGGAATATGACACGGATTGGTCCTTGGGCACCTTACCCGCCAGCGGTCAGTCGGTGATGATTACTAACGGCGGATTCAAGTCCGTGGGCATCTTTCCGTCCAGCTCGGCGAATTTCCCCAATTCCATGACGATCGGCAGTCTGAGCGTCTTTGCGCCCACCAATGGATTAAACACGTTGCTGCTGAATTATTCGGGCACGGCTGTGCCGCTGCATGTCAGCAACGGAATCCTGATTGGAACCAACGGAATTCTGATGAACCTCTATTCTGGCCTGCGCGTGGATGGCAATAACGGCGGACAGCTGGCCATTCAAGCGGGCACGCTGGTTCAGGAAGGCGGCCTTCTGACGGTCGCCACGAACGCGCTCTGCTCGGTGGCCGTCGGGGGAGCGATGAATCTGACCAATGCGGTTGCCACGTTTGGCACGCTGATTGTCGACAATGATGGCACGCCGACTTTTAACAACACGAACTTCAGCGTCGTCACCCAATCGGGAGGCGAGGTGAGGTGCGATCTGTTGTTGAAAGCGGGAAATTACTATCTCTTCGCCGGGAGTTTCTCCGGCACCTGCACATCGATCTCCGGCTACAGCGGCCGCTTCATGCAGTATGGCGGAACCAACTTCGCCGAGATTACTCTGGGTTACTCTTCGTATCTGAACCAGGAAAATTACGGCATTTACACGCTCTACAATGGCGTCCTGATGTCACCCCGGATGAGCCTGGGAACCGTATCGTATTCGGGAGGAGAATTTGACCAGGTGGGCGGTTCAGTCAGTATCGGTTCTCTCAATTTGGGAGGAGGCAGTTTTGGCAGTTATTCCGGTTCAGGTTTTTACAACCTCACAAATGGCTCACTTTTAACCGACACGATTGAGTTCTACAGCGGCTACATTCATCAAGTGGGCGGTCAGCACACGGCGAGCAAAGGCTTGTCATTGATCGGGTACTTTGAGGATTACGGTCCGGGCAGCCGCTCGGTAAGTTATGATTTATCGGGCGGGAATCTCGCCTGTCCTTCGATCGATATGGGATTGCTCGGCTACTTCACGCAATCGGGTGGAACGAACCGGGTCACGCAGGATCTGACGTTTCTAAACACCAGATATACTTTGTCCGACGGCGCTCTGTTCACCTCGAACACGATAGTTTTGTTTGGCCGTTTCGTGACCAGCGATCGCGTGCGCGCCGTCAGCCAGTTTCTCCAGAGCGGCGGTGAACATCACGTGAGCAATACGCTTTCGAACATGGATCAATACATTCTTTCCGGCGGCAGCCTCTCTGCGAATCGAATCGTCCTGCAAGGAACGCTCACGGTCAGCAACGCGGCTGTCTTGAATTCGGGACTGTTCGACTTCAGC
>JBQCEJ010000435.1:0-10702 GCA_051960355.1 Verrucomicrobiota bacterium
CCGCGGCGGTCGGCCTGGTGGGAATCATTCTGGCGGTTTACAAACGCAAACGCACTTCGGCAAAATGAATCGAAAACAACTCGTCATCCTCCTCGTTTTGGTAGTGGTCGTCGGCGGCGCTGGAATCGTCGTTTACAAAGGCCAGAAGGAAGCACGTTCAGCCGGCAATTCCGGGATCGGCAAAAAATTGATGAGCGATCTGCCGGTGAACGACGTCACGCAGGTCAGCATCCAGCACGGCGCGCAAGCGGTGAATCTGGTGAAAAAAGAGGAAACCTGGCGCGTCGCGGAACGAAACGATTATCCGGCCAATTTCTCGCAGATCAGCGATTTCCTGATCAAGGCGCGCGATCTGAAAGCGGTGCAGAATGAGCAGGTTGGCGCCTCGCAATTGGCGCGACTGGAACTGGCGCCGGGGCAGGGCAGCAACGCGCCCACCGTGGTCGAGTTCAAAGGCAACGGCAAAACCCTCGGCACACTATCGCTGGGCAAGATGCACATGACCAGCGGCCGCAGTCCCTCACCCATGAGCGACGAAGACGGCGGCTGGCCTGATGGGCGTTATGTCAAAGTTGGCACCGAAGGAACCGAGGTGGCGGTGGTTTCCACTCCATTTGAAAATATTGCGCCCAAGCCGGAGCAGTGGTTGAGCAAAGATTTTTTCAAGGTGGAAAAGCCCCGCGCGATCGAAGTCGCTTTTCCGACTGCGACCAACTCCTGGAAAATGACTCGCGAATCGGAAAGCGGAGATTGGAAACTGGCGGATGCGAAGGCCGGCGAGGAGCTTGATTCCGCCAAGACCAGCAGCCTTTCCAGTCTGCTCAGTTCGCCAAGCTTTAACGACGTCCTCCCCGGCGACAAGCTCGCCAGCGCGGGAACGAATCAGCCGACGCTGGTGAAAATCGAGACGTTTGATGGATTTGCTTACACGGTGACAGTGGGTTCAAAAACCAATGACGATTATCTGGTCACGGTTGCCGTGGCCGCGCAGCTTCCGAAAGAACGGACGGCTGGCAAAGACGAAAAGCCTGAGGATAAAACGCGGCTGGATAAAGCATTTAAAGATAACCAGCAGAAGCTGGCCGACAAACTCAAGCAGGAACAGGCGCTGCAGAACTGGACTTACATGGTGGCCAGTTGGGTCGTCGATCCTGTGCTGAAGCACCGTTCCGAATGGCTCGTTGAAAAGAAAAGCGAAGCGAGCACCGGAACCAACTCGGTGAATTCAGCGGAGGAACCGAAGGTTGAAGATCCGCCGCTGCCGGCCGTCAAGCCGTAAGCCGTGCCGGGCGGCGAACGCTGGCGTTAGTTGGCGCACACTTCGCACGGAGCTTCCTCTTTGGGAGCTTCGGTGCCGAAGGAAATTTTCGGGACCAAAGGCCAGCGCGCCTGCGCTTTCACCAGCCAGAAGAAGAGCTTCATCCGCCATTCCAGTTTCCAGCCGCCTTCCAATTCGCCGGCCAGAATCGCAACGATCGCGTCTGGCAACTGGAATTTCTGTCGCGGTTGCATGAACAATTCCATGAACGGTGTTGTGTAGAACTGCTCCACCATCTGCCAGTAGTAGCGCATGGCGCGGAAGATTCTTTTCTCGTAAGCCTTCATGGCGGCTTTACCGTCATTGCCCGCAGCCAGAGCGTCGAGCACCACTTTTGACGCCAGCTTGCCGGAATACATCGCCAGATAAACGCCCGCCGAAAAAACCGGATCCATGAATCCCGCGGCGTCACCGATCCGCAACAGGCGCGGCCCAACGAGCCGGCGGTTATGATAGGAAAAATCGGTGGTGGTCTGAATCGTGTTTAACAGCCGCGCGTCGCGAGTGCGTTCGCGCATCTCGGCGCTGGATTCCCTGGCGAGATTGAAAGCTTCCGCGGGCGTCAGTTTGGACTGGGCAAATTCGTCCTTATCCATCACGCAACCGATGCTGACCTTGGTAGGCGAAAGGGGAATCATCCAGAACCATTTGTTTTCCAGTCGTACGACAAGGATGTCTCCGGCTTTGGTGCCTTCGCCCATTTTCACGCCTTCGAAGTGGCCGAAGATCGCGACCTTCTTCAACTGAGGATGAATCGTTCGGAGACCTTCCTGATTGCCCGTGAAGTTGACGCGACCGCTGGCGTCGATCAGGAACGAGCCTTTAAAATTCTGTGTTTCACCGCGGTCACTGCGGGCTTCCACGACGACGTGATCGCCTTCGTTCCTGACGCCGGTGACGGTCCAACCTTCGCGGACTTCCGCGCCGGACGATCGGGCGTGATTCAAAAGGATATGGTCGAACTTCGCGCGTTCCACCTGGAACGACATCGTTTCGCGGGTGAAACGACCGTTCTTGAAAGTCAGTTGGAGCGCCTTGCTGGAATTGCCGAGATAAAACTGGGCGCCGTATTTTCGGGTAAAGCCGGCCGCTTCCAACGCGGGCAAAACACCCAGTTCGCGAAAGATCGTCTGGTTGTACGGCAGCAGCGATTCGCCAATGTGAAATCGGGGAAAATGCTCCTTTTCCAGCACCAAAACCCGTTTGCCAGCGCGGGCAAGATAATTGGCTGTGGCGCTGCCGCCCGGGCCTCCGCCAATGATCACCGCGTCATAAATCGTCTGGGACATGCTTCTATCAAAGGCCAAATCGCCTGGCCGGGCAAGTCCGCAACGCGGCGCGACGGCAATCTTTCCATCCTTGCGTCTAATTCGAGCGGATGAAATCGTCTGCTTCCATGACAGTGCTGTCATCGAATCGACGGTTCGGTCCGGCTGAACGAATCAGGACGCCGACGTCGGAAAAGTAAAAGCGCAGTGCGGTGCCCCAAGGATCGATGAATTCGCCCTTCTCGTTGAGGTCGGTTTTACGGCCGACAATGACGATAACGTTCTTGGGGTTGTTGCCTTGAAGCGCTTTGGCCACTTCCGCATTGCCTCCCACAGGATAGGAGCCGACGCGTTCCTTGTATTTTTGCAGGGAAGTGAAGAGGTTTTCGATGTCCTCGTTGAATTTCGCGGTGCGAGCGTTGACTCGCAGGCTGTTCCAAGCCTGGCCGGCCCAAACGATGCCGGCGACGATGGTCAGGATTCCAATGCCGATGATGATCTTCTTCATGCCGCTTCTTCAAGCAAGCGGAGTACCAACGCCAGCAGGCACTTCACGAGGCGCCCGGAGCGGCGGTGCTGGAACGGATCACCAGTTCCGCAGCCAAGCGCTTGGACTCGACGGGTTGGCCGCGAATGATCTGCATCATGGATTCCACCGCCGCAATTCCCAGACGGAACTTGGGCTGGCTGACGGTGCTTAGAGGCACGCGAAAGAACTGGCTGGTGAGAATATTGCCGAAGCCGATCACCGAGAGATTCTGAGGAATCCGAATGCCCTGATTGAGCAGGGCGTCGGCGCATCCGACCGCCACCAGATCGTTGGCGGCCTGAATCGCAGTGGCGTGGCAGGATTCGTTGAGCATTTGCAAGGCAGCCTTGACGCCGTCTTCAATCGTGCTGCCGGCCTGGAAAATCAGCCGATCGTCCACGTCCAGTCCCGCTTCGCGCAATGCGCGGCGATAACCTTCGTAACGTTCCTGCGCCCATGGCGCGGCCAGCGGTCCGGCAAAATATGCGATCCGTTTGTGCCCGAGGCTCAGCAGATGTTGAGTTGCGCTGTAGCTGCCGAGCACATCGTCCGCCTGCACGCAGGGAAACTGGCTGCAAAACTTGGCGGATGGGCCGAGCAGCACGGTCGGGGTGCGTCGGGCCAACAGTTCCTGATAGACGCGCGATTCCGGTTCCATGCGATAAACCGGTGCAATGAACAATCCATCCATGCGGCGCGAGAGCAGGCGGCGGACGCAGAGTTCTTCGCGCTCAACACTGTTCAACGTGTGCATCAGCATCACGTCGTAGCCCAGTTCCTGCGTGCGCTCTTCCACCGCGGAAATCATGCTGGCGTAAATCGGATCGGTGGTGGAAGGAATCACCAGTCCAAACAATTTCGTCGTCCGCGTTCGCAAACCTTGCGCCGTCGAATCGGGCACGTAGCCCATTTCTTTGGCCATCTGTTTGATTCGCACCTTGGTGGCGGCGGAAACATCCGGCTCATCGCGCAACGCCTTGGAGACGGTCATGACGGAAACACTCGCGCGTTCCGCTATGTCTTTGAGTCGGACCATGGTGGGTTCCTTTCGGATGGATTAGAAATTGGTGCCGCGCCAGTGCAGTTTGACCCGCAAGGTTTCAAAAAATGAGCTGTTCTCCAAATGCATCAATCGCACGGTGCGCTGACTGCGGCGAAACGTGATCTGATCGCCTGCCGAAAGTTCCGTCACCACCTGGCCGTCGGCACTGAGGATCGTCACTGGAGTTGGATTCACGACCTGCACGTCGATCACCGAATTGAGCGGCAGGATCAACGAGCGATTCGAAAGCGTATGCGGGCAGATGGGCGTCAGTTGCAGAACCTCAGCCGTGGGAAACACAACTGAACCGCCGGCCGCCAGCGAGTAGGCCGTCGAGCCGGTGGGCGAACTGACGATCAAGCCGTCACAGCGATAGCGTGTGAGCGGCTGGCCATCGACTGTGACCTGCAATTCGATCAAGCGCGACGCAATCCCGCGGCTGAGCACCAGATCGTTGAAGGCGGTTTGCTCGAATAGCTTCCCACTGCAACGGGCGTGGGCTTCCAGCAGTGAACGGGATTCAAATTTGTATTCTTTCGCCCAGACATGCCGCAGAGCGCCGGCCAGATCGGCGGAGGAAACGGCGGTGAGAAATCCAAGCCCGCCGATGTTGATGCCGAGAATGGGCGTTTGCGATCCGGCAATGGCGCGGGCCACCCGGAGCATCGTGCCATCGCCACCGAACACCAACAGCAGATCCACCGCTTTGGCCAGAGCAGCGGCATCCGGGTAAACACCGTTGCGCAAGCGTGCAAGGCTGGCCGTTTCGTGATCGCTGAAAACCATTCTGCCGCTGGCGCGAATCAGGCGGGCAGCGCGGCTGACGACTTCCGCGCAGGACGCTTTTTCGGAATTGCCGATCAGGCCAATGCGTTTGATTTTGTCAGTTGGTTTTTTCAATCAGCACCAGAAATTCTTTGTTGCCCGCGGGCCCGAGCAGGGGAGACTCAGTGACCTCGCGCCAGTCAACGCCCGGTTGCTGGCCGACAAATTCCTTCAGTTCCTGCAGCACGCGCTCATGAATGGCTGGGTCGGTGATCACGCCTTCGCCCTTGTCCACTTCGGCTTTCCCGGCTTCGAATTGCGGTTTGATCAATGCGACGATTCTACCCAGCGGACGCAGCAAAGCAATTGCGGCCGGCAGAATCTTGCGCAGTGAAATAAAAGAGCAGTCGATCACCACGAGATCGGCGACCTGAAAAGGCTGCGGAAAAGTTGCGGGCGTCACATCGCGGGCGTTGGTTTTTTCCATCACCACCACACGGGAATCGCGCCGCAGCGTCCAGGCGAGTTGACCTTGTCCCACGTCAACCGCGTAAACCTTGGCCGCGCCACGCTGCAAAAGGCAATCGGTGAAACCACCGGTGGACGCGCCGAGATCAACGGCCGTTTGTCCGGTGACGTCGAGTTGGAAGTGGTTCAACGCATGTTCCAGCTTGTGACCACCGCGGCTGACAAATCTTTCCGGAACGTCGAGCGTGACTTCATCGCGCGGTTTCACCGAATCACTGGATTTGCGGGCGGTCTGGCCGTTGATGCGAACGGTTCCGGCCATGATGGCGCGTTTGGCGCGTTCGCGACTGTCGCAAAGCCCACGTTCCACCAGGACCTGGTCCAAACGGTTCATGACGACAGAATTTAGCAGAGCAGGGTTCAAGAATCACGCTCGATCCAGACGGCCGAAAAGGCGCCGGCTTGCGCTATTCACGACTGCTGCTGTGAACCCGCGCCTGAGCTTCTCGGAAGCTGGTGAGAAAGAGGTTGTTCTCGGCAATGGCTTTTTCCACCAGTTGTTTCAACAGGAACAGCTCCGAGCTGTTGATCACGGCATGAACGCTTTGTTGAAACGCCTGGAGGGGAGTGAACGTTTGAAAGGATTCGCCGAAAAGAATCACCGTGGCGTGGCGCCGCTGATTCATCGGCATCTGTTGCAGCGCTTTGAGCGTGAGGTTTTCTTCGATCGTATTGGCCGCGAACAATTCTTCCACGATCACCACGTGATAGCGAATCTGACTGAAGCGCATCAGGAAGTCGCCGTGAGTGGCTGCGGTGTGGACTTTGTAGCCGAGTTCCGTTAGCGCGCTTCGGGCCGACTCGAGCCATTCGGGCGTGGAGAAGGCCAGCAAAGCCGGCTTGTCGGTGGAGCTGATGAAATCAAATTGATTGGCCATAGGCTATTTGAGTTTGAGGGTGGCGGGCAGCGGTGGCGCGCTCGCCTTGGAAATTTCATGAGCCTGCATGCGGAGCGAAGCAATGTCCGTCGTCGATTCGCCGCGAGCCTTTTTCAGATTGTCGATACCGCGCGTGACCGGTCCGCGTTTGGTGCAATAAAGCAAGGCGGTTTCCTCACTGATGACGCCGGCTTCAAAGGCTTCGAGCGCCGACGAATCGAATGTGCGCCAGCCGAAGGGTTGGCTGGCCTCGATGATTTCGTAAAAGCTTTTGCCTTCCGCTTCGCCCTGTTTGATCGTTTCCTGAATCCGCAGATTGGAGCCCATGATTTCCAGGAGAGCGTGACGTCCGCCGCCGTTTTTCGGGACGAGCCGCTGACTGACGATCCAGCGCAGCGTGTCGGCCAGGCGCAGACGGATCTGTTCCTGTTCCTCCGTTTCAAACATGCCCAGAATACGGTTGATCGTCTGGCCGGCATCGATCGTGTGCAGCGTGCTCAAAACCAGATGGCCGGTTTCCGCGGCGCTCAAGGCGATTTTCACCGTGTCGCGGTCGCGCATTTCGCCGACGAGAATCACTTTGGGCGCTTGTCGCAGTGCGGCCCGCAGACCGCTGGAGAAGCTGTCGAAATCGGTGCCCAGTTCGCGTTGGTTGAAGGTCGCCCGGCGATGCGGGTGAACGAATTCAACGGGATCTTCCAGCGTAATGATGTGGACGGCTTTGTTCTGGTTGATCTCGTTGAGCACCGCCGCCAGCGTGGTTGATTTGCCGGAGCCGGTCGCGCCCGTGACCAGAACCAGGCCGGTTTTCTCACGGGGAACCATGCGGATGATTTCGGGCAGTTTCAGTTGATCCAACGTGGGAATGGAGGTGTTCAACTGACGGCAGACAATCGAGTAATGACCGCGTTGCGAGAAGATGTTGATACGAAAGCGAGCTCGGTCCACCAGCGTGTAAGCGGCATCGCACGAACCGCGGCGCAACAGGTCCTCAATATGCCACTGGTTTTCCCCGATGAGATTCAAAGCGATCATTTCCGTTTGGAACGGCGTCAGCTTTTGAATGGGCGGATCCAAATCAACCGGTTTGAGTTCGCCGAATGACTCCACCTGCAAAGGCTTGTCGGCGGTGAACAGTAGGTCCGAGACCTCGGGCTGGGAATCCAGCATCGTGGTCAGAATATGATCCAGTTCGGGGCGGCGCATAAAATCAATTAGACTTCTTCGTCTTCCGGCGGGTTCGTGAGGAATGGCCGGAATTTCTTTTTATCCAGTGCTTTGTCGTAAGCCTCTTCGGGAGAAATGCGCTTCATGCGCACGTGTTCCATGATGGCGTCGTCCAATGGCTGATTGCCCATTTTCTTGCCGACTTGAATCATGCCGGGAATCTGGTGGGTCTTGCCTTCGCGAACGAGGTTGGCGATGGCCGTCGTGAACACCAGAATTTCGAGCGCGGCGACGCGGCCCTTCTTGTCAATCCGTTTGAAAAGGTTCTGGGCCACCACGCCTTTGAGCGCTTCCGAGAGAGTGGCGCGCACTTTGTTTTGCTGCTCGCCGGGGAACACGTCGATAATACGATCGACGGTCTTGGCGGCGCTGGGCGTGTGCAGGGTGCCGAAAACCAAATGCCCGGTGCTCGCCGCCACCAGGGCCAGTTCAATCGTCTCCAAATCGCGCAATTCGCCGACCAGGACGATATCGGGATCTTCGCGCAAGGCACCACGGAGCGCCGAGGCGAAGGATTTTGTGTGAACGCCCACTTCGCGATGATTCACGAGGCAGTTTTTGCTTTCATGAACGAATTCGATGGGATCTTCCACCGTGATGATGTGATCGCGCCGGTTCTTGTTCGCGTAATCCACCATCGCGGCCAGAGTCGTGGACTCGCCGGAACCGGTGGGGCCCGTGACCACGACCAAACCTTTGTTCAGCATGGCGAATTTTTTGAGCACCGCCGGCAGCGGCGCGTCGAGCTTCTCAAAGTCGTCAAACGAAAGAACTTTGCTGGGAATCTGGCGGAAAACGGCCGCAACGCCATTCTTCTGGTTGAAGAAGTTGGCGCGGAAACGGGAGATGTTGGGAATCTCGTAGCCGAAGTCCACGTCGCCGGTTTCTTCGAACAACTTGATTTTGTATTCGGGCGCGATTTCGTAGAGAATCGCCTTCAACGCGTCGCTTTCCAGCGCGGGGAAATCGACCCGCTGAAGTTCGCCGTTGATCCGAAGCATCGGAGAATTGCCTGATGAAAGGTGAAGATCCGAGGCCCGTTGCTCGAACATCAAGTTGAAAAATGCGTCAATCTTAGCCATAAAATCTATTGCGTCCTGCCGCCTAATAGCTAAATCCGCACCAGCCTCCTTTCTTGAACGATCTCTCTCAAATAATCGCGACCGAACTACGAAAAACGGGGGTAATCTCGTTCGAACGCTTCATGGAACTGGCGCTGTATTGTCCCGTTTGTGGATATTATGAAACGGAAACAGACAAGATCGGCCGGGCTGGAGACTTCTACACCAGCGTCAGTGTGGGCAGCCTGTTTGGTGAGTTGCTCGGTTTCCAGTTTTCCAAGTGGCTCAACGAACTCAGTCCAGGCGCTTCCAGCGCGAGTGCGGTCCAAATCATCGAAACGGGCGCTTACAATGGGCAACTCTCCCAAGATATTCTCACCGGAATAAAAGCCTTCCATCCCGAGCGCTTCGACGCTCTGGAATACTGGATCGTGGAGCCCTCGGTTACGCTCCAGCAAAAGCAGAGGAAACTTTTGGCCGGGTTTGAATCCAAGGTGAATTGGGTGTCGCAGTTCTCGGAAGTGGCCGCAGGCCGAGCGAAAATCGATGGCATTTTTTTCTCGAACGAATTGCTCGACGCCATGCCCGTTCGGCGGATTGGCTGGGACGCGGAGCGACGGGACTGGTTTGAATGGGGCGTGAGCCTTGAAGGAGAACATTTCGTCTGGGCAAAGATTCGACATCCGGAAACTCCGATTCAACCGCCCGCTTTGCCGGAAGAACTTCTCCAAGTTTTGCCGAACGGTTTCACCACGGAACTGGGCGACGCAGCGATTCAATGGTGGCAAACCGCCGCGCGACGATTGAATCGCGGAAAGCTGGTCGCTGTTGATTACGGTCTCAAGGCCGAGGAATTTATTGCGCCAGAACGAAGCCAAGGCACTCTGCGAGCCTATTCCAAACATCGCTTCGGAAACGATCTTCTGGCAAATCCCGGCGAGCAGGACTTGACCGCACATGTGAACTTCACGGCGATTCAAGCGGCGGGCGAAGCCGTCGGGCTAAAAACTGACGCGTTCGTTTCACAGTCGAAGTTTCTCGTTGGTGTAGCCGAAGAGATGTGGAAGCTGCCAAACGCGGCTCAACGCTGGGATGCAGCGCGACTGCGGCAATTCCAGACGTTAACTCATCCCGAGCATCTGGGGCGTTCGTTCCGGGTGCTGGTTCAATCGCGCTCTGCGGACGGCGAGAGCAGTTCGTAGCTCAAGATCGATAAACAGTAAGTCGCCGCTGTTTCAACTCGGAGCACCAGATTTCCCAGTGTGATCGGATGCGCGCCGCTGGCTTCGACAGCGGCAACTTCGCCCTGGGTGAAATCGCCTTCCGGTCCAATCCAGATGCAGACCGAGCGAGGTGCCCTTTGGTTTCGAGCGCGGAACGAGTCGAAATACTCGCGCGGATGGCGGCTGCCGGATTGCAGTGAAGCGATTAGTGGCAAATCAAATGGCTCGCGCCGGGCCAAAAATTCTGCGGGCGAACAAGGCGCGTCCACTTGAGGCAACCACGCGGCGCCGCACTGCTTGATGGCTTCGATCGCCACCTGTTGCCACTTGTCGCGTTTTTGCGTCGCGCCTTCATCGTCCAACCGCGTGGTTACCCGCTCCGTCAACAGTGGCACGATTCTGTGAACTCCAAGTTCAGTGGCTTTTTGAATGATGCTTTCGATGATTTTTCCCTTGGGCACAGCCTGCAGAAGCGTGATCTGAAAGGGCGGGGGAGGAACGCTTTTCTTCTGAAGAACCGTCAGTTGAACCTGATTGCGCTCGCAATGGGCCACTTCGCATTGAAATTCGCCACCGACGCCATCAAGGACGATGGCGGGTTCACCGCGCCGCAGACGGATTACGTGCGCGGCGTGATGCGCTTCGCGACCGGTCAGCAGGAGGGTTTTCGCGGAGCATTCCCCGGGGGGCAAATAAAAGCGATGCATGGCGAATGTAGCGTGACGATTGAACAGCGAAATCGCGCGAATCACCGCTCCGACGGCGGATTTCTACTGAAACAGGCTCTTGGCTTTTTCGAAAAAGCTTTGGCTGATCGGGCTTTCTTTCCCACTGCACAGCTCGGCGAATTCCTGGAGCTTGGC
>JBQCEJ010000436.1:0-7202 GCA_051960355.1 Verrucomicrobiota bacterium
CAGCCCGGTAAATATCACCAACAACTCCGCCAATCCGGCGGTATTCTTCCGCTTGATTCCGCAGTGATAACGGTTTTGAAAGTTTGAGTCCGCAACGGTTTGGCGAGGATGTCATCGGGGCATCCTCGCCTCACCTCAATAGCAATGAAGCAACTCATGAAAAACAGACAACTTCCTTCGGACCTTTTCCGCGGCGAGCGCGCCGGACGTCGGGCCTTCACTTTGATCGAACTGCTCGTGGTCATCGCCATTATCGCAATCCTGGCGGCCATGCTGCTGCCCGCATTGTCGAAGGCCAAAGCGAAGGCAAAGCGCATCCAGTGCCTCAATAACCTGAAGCAGATCGGGATTGGATTAACCATTTACGCGGGAGATAACCAAGATCTCCTGTTTTCTTCGCGGGTGACAAGTAGCGGCAGGTATAATCTCCACGCATTGAACGATGACTCCGCGACCCGTTCCAAAGAAGTGGGCCTCGACCCGACGCAGACCAACAGACCCTCCATATGGGTTTGCCCGGAAACCCAAAACGGCCTGGCGAGCTATAATCCCACGCCCAACCCTCCCCAGTGGCAGGTTGGCTATCAGTATCTGGGCGGAGTTACGAATTGGTATAACTCCTTGGGCAATTTCAAATCCCTGAGCCCGGTGAAGCTGGCCAGCGCCAAACCCAGCTGGGTTCTCGCGGCGGAGGATATCATGGATAACGGCAGCACTTGGACAAAGATGCACCGCCGCTCCGGCACCGACCATCCGGATGGCGGCAACCATCTGCTCGCGGACGGTTCGGTGTCCTGGGTCAAGGTGGAAAAGCTTTATCAAGTCACCACCTACGACACGGCTGGGCATAAATGGTATTTTTATCAGGACGACCTGTCCGTATTCTCGGCCAACCAACTATTGATGCTCAAATTCCGGCCGTAAACCGCGCCGACGACTCTGCCGGACTGGTCCAGCGCATTTCCAAGTAAATATCCGCACGCATGAATTCCAAACTGAACGGAACGCGGCCTTCGGCGGGCAAAGGCGCGTGTGGCCGATTGCTGTTTTGGTGGAAAGATTCAACGAAGCCCCGGTCGGCAGTTCTATGGGTCGGTGTCATGGGTTTCCTGCTCAATGCGGCCGGTGTGCGCGCCGGCACCAACCTCAGCACCTGGGCTTTTCCGGGTTCCAGTGGCCGCGTGCTGGCGCAGCCCGACGCACTTGGCAATCGCATCCTCGATTATTCAGCAGTGGGATATCAGAACGGCACGGTTCCCATTCCCGATGTGCCGGTTAAGATCACCATCTCGCCCGTGGCGGGTGATGACGGGCCGAGCATCCAAGGCGCCATCAATGTTGTCGCAGCCTTGCCCCTCGACACCAACGGCTTTCGCGGTGCGGTTTTGTTGAATGCCGGGGAATACGATATCGCCGGTTCCGTCCGGATCAACGCCAGTGGAATTGTGCTGCGCGGCGTCGGTGAAGGCACGAATGGCACCGTGCTCCGCGCCACCGGCACCAACCAGCGAACGCTCATCATCGTCGGCGGTTCGGGATCAGCCAGCACCGTCAGCGGCACGACGCATAATATCACGAACAACTACGTCCCGGTCGGCGCCCGCAGCTTCAATGTGGACAGCACCAGTGGATTGGCCGTGGGCGATCGCGTCTTTGTCTTTCGGCCGAGCACCACCAATTGGATTCATGATCTGGGAATGGATTTGCTCGGGCCTGAAAGCGGCGGTGCCAGCGACGTCGTGCCGTGGACAGCCGGTTCGAAAGATCTCAACTCGGACCGCAGGATTTCCCGCATTGAAGGCAACCGGGTCATGCTTGAAGCCCCGCTGACCTGCGCGCTCGACCTCCAATACGGCGGCGGCACGATTCGCGAATACACGTGGTCCGGACGCATCAACAATGTCGGCATCGAAGATATGCGCGGTGTTTCCGATTACGTGGCGGCGGACGACGAGGCGCACGGCTGGACTTTTGTCAGCCTGAGCGCGGTGGAAAACGCCTGGGTCCGGCGCATCACCTCGCAATATTTCGGCTACGCCTGCGTCAGTCTGAACAGCGGCACGCGCACGACGACGGTGCGCGACTGCACTTCGCTTGATCCCGTTTCCATCATCACCGGTTCCCGGCGTTACGCCTTCGTCCTGCAAGGCGCGCAGCTCTGCCTGGTGCAGAATTGTTCCACGCTCAAAGATCGCCATCAGTTCGTCACGGGTTCGCTGACCACCGGACCCAACGTGTTTTTGGATGGCCGAAGCGACACCGCCTACAATGACGCGGGACCACATCATCGTTGGGCGACGGGCGCCATCTGGGACAATGTCACCGTGAACGGCAACAGCCTGAATGTTCAAAATCGCGGCAACAGCGGCACCGGTCACGGTTGGGCCGGCGCCAACGAACTGGTTTGGAATTCCAAGGCGAACGGGTTCGTCGTGCAAAACCCGCCGACGGCGCGCAACTGGCTGATCGGCAGCATTGGCACGATCAACAGTGGCACAATGTATGTCGGCCCGCATGACCCGGGCACTTACGATTCGCACGGAGCCAACGTCTTTCCCAACAGCCTTTACTACGCGCAACTTCAGGACCGCCTCGCCGCTGTGAAAATCGAGACGCGCGAATATGCGGTTGGTGAGATCAACCAGTTCGCTGCGACCAGTTCCACGGGAACAGTCGTGACGGTGGATTCCGCGTGGCGCACAGCGATTCAGGCCGAAGCGGCGGGTGCCCGCGTTAACGGCTTCGATGTCGTGACCAACAACCAGTTCGTTCCGTTCACCTTCAATTTCACACTGAGCGCGACTGACCGCGTAGTGGGCGCCACGCTCGCGATTGCAATGCGGTCTTACTCAAACTCGGCCAATGAGGCGCTCTATTTGGACAGCACTGCGAACCTCTCGAGTTTCGCAACTCTAAATTGGCTGCCGATTGGAACGGGGACCAACACGTCCGTCCGGTTGCTCGATCTTGGAAACCAGCTGAGCCTGCTCGCCGACGGCAAACTGAACGTGGCTGTGCGTGACGATGTGGGCGTCGATTGGGCGACGCTGGAACTGCAAATCGCGCCCGTTCAAACGCTGTTCACCAACGTGATTTATCCGGCGGCTGACGCCTTCGTGCGCGGTGGCGTCAACTCAGGAATCAACTACGGCACGAACAGCACGCTGGAAATCAAAGCGGACAGCACGGCCGATACCCAGCGGCAAAGTTATCTGCGTTGGAATCTCACGGGCTACTCGGGCCGAGTGCTGCATGCGCGCGTTCGGCTCACGCCGACAAGTGTGGGCACCAACGGTCTGGAACACGGAGTTACGCTCGCCGACAACAGTGCGTGGAATGAATCCGCGATCAATTGGAACACACAGCCCGGCGGCGGGAAACGATTCGCGACGTGGATTCCCGCGGCAAATGTTCCAGTTGAATTCGTTGTGACGCCGCAGGTTCAGTCTGCAATCGCGAGTGACGGTTGGTTGGCCTTGGAACTGTTCTCGCTGAAAAACGTAGGCGCTCCAGGCTTCGCAAGCTATGCCAGCCGTGAGGCCGCCGATCCGGCGCTGCGGCCGCAACTGCTCCTCGTGTTTTCCAATGCCGTGCCGAACATTTCCGGCATCGAAGATCAAGCGCTCCCGGCGGATAGCGACACCGGCGCGCTGCCGGTTACGGTCAGTGATCCCATTTACGCTGCCAGCACCCTGACGCTGGGCGCAACGTCTTCGAACCCTGCGCTGGTTCCGCCGGCTAACCTGGTGTTTGGCGGTGCGGCGTCCAATCGCACGCTGACCGTTACGCCGGCAGCCGGGCAGGCGGGAGTATCGGTCATCACCGTAACGGTAACGAATTCGATTGGACAAACCGCTGGCACGCAATTCACGCTTTCGGTCACGAACAATACTGAAAGCAATCTGCCGGCCTCCGGAAACTGGATCGTGAATGCGAGCGGCAACTGGAACACGGCGGCAAACTGGAGCGGCGGAATCATCGCGACCGGCATCGACATGACCGCAACCTTCGCGGTTGATGTGACGGCCGATCGTTTCGTGAACAACAATTCACCGCGCGAGCTCGGGCAACTGGTTTTCACCGACGCAACTCCCGGCAGCGCGGGCGCGTGGTTTGTCACCAACAGCGCGCTGACCTTGGAACGGTCGAACGCGACGCCATTGATAACGGTTTCCAACGTCACGGCCACGATCGGCGCCGCCGTCTCGGGCACTCAAGGTTTTACTAAATCGGGGGACGGAACACTGGTGTTGGCCGAAGCGAACACTTATGGCGGTGCCACAAGCATCTCGGCTGGAGCGTTGCGCGTCGCGAATAATTTGGCGCTTGGCAATGCTTTCGATGGGACGAGCATTCAGAACGGAGCCGACGCGCGATTGGAGCTGACGGGCAATATCACGCTTCCCGAACCGCTCACGGTGGCTTGCAAAGCGAATGCCGCCGGGAATGTTCCCGCAGTCGTCAATGTCAGTGGAACCAATACGTTGTCCGGCCCGCTGAACCTGATTGCGGGCGGATCCTTTTGGACCTTTGAAGTCGCGAGCGGAAAACTGCGTGTCACGGGCACCACGACCAACTCAACAACCGTGAATGTCCGAACCGTCTGGCTGCGGGGAGCCGGGGAGGGTGACTGGATCAGCTCGATCAATGATAGTGCGGCCGCGCTGGCGACCGCGATTCGCAAGGATGATGTCGGATCGTGGACACTCTCAGGCGCGAACAATTACAGCGGCAACACGGTGGTCAGCAATGGCACACTGCTGGTTAATGGAACCGTGCGCGGACCGGTGAGCACTTATGGGGGCACTTTGGGCGGCACGGGTTTGATCACCGCGCCGGTCTCGATTTATTCCGGTGCGCGGCTCAGCCCGGGCTTTTCGATCGGAATTCTCACCATCAGCAATAATCTGACACTCGCGACCGGCAGCAGCACCGCGGTGGAACTGAACGCGCAAACGCTGACGTGCGATCTGGTGCGCGGCGTGAACAACGTCGTTTATGGCGGGACGCTGTTCGTGACCAACCTCGCCGGCACATTCGCTGGCGGACAGGTTTTCCAACTCTTCAGCGCCGCAAATGGCTCGGGCAACTTTGCCGCGATCTCGCCGTCTTCGCCCGGACCCAACCTGGCGTGGAGTTTCAATCCAGCGAATGGGAGCTTGTCTATCGTTTCACTCCCTCCACCTCAGATCACGCAGGTGGGATTAGGTCCGGGAAATACCTTTGCGATCTCGGGGACCGGCCCGGCTGGACAGGCTTATCGCATTCTGGCGGCGACGAACCTTGCGATGCCGATCAACGCCTGGGCCGAAGCTGGCACGGGCATTTTCAACGGTGGCGTCTTCAGCTTCACTGACGATATGGCAACCAATTTCCCGCAGCGCTTTTATCGCGCAGTCACACCATGAAATCCGCAGGTCTGACAAAACTTGCCTTTCTTTCGCTGGCGTTCGCTGTTTGCTGCTTGGCGACTCCTTCCGCTCACGCTCTGGATCCCGCCAAGGTCGTCATCATCAAGGCCGATGATTTTCGCGGACCGAGCCAGGGGTGGACGAATTTCTTACAGGTCTCGAGGCAAGCCGGTGTCAAAGTTGGCATTGGCGTTATCGTCACGAGCATCGCGGGGAACGCGACCACGGCACAATGGATGCGCGGGCAGGAAGCCGCGGGGGACGTCGAGTTTTGGAATCATGGTTGGGATCATCTGCAATGGACCGACGGCAGCGGTCAGGTCGTTTCCGAATTCAAAGGTTCCGGTCTGTCGCACATGCAGCAACATCTGGCGGATTCCCAGGCCGGTCTCAGCAATGCTTTGGGCAAGGATGTGCTTTCCTTCGGAACGCCATACAACGGTTTTGATACGAACACCGCCACGGTCATCAATGCCACGCCGGCGCTCCGATTGTTTTATTCCAGCGCGGCCGCCGCCAGCAGTCTGCTAGATTCCCGGGTAAAGGTGGTCAGAATCATCAGTGAATCTGACGGCACCGGGATGCCCAACGCCGCGAAATTTCAAGCCACCTTCCCACCCGGCTCGCCGGGACCGGTCGCGCTGCAATTTCATCCCTCCAATTCCAATTTCGCCTCCCGGCTGACAGAGTATCAGCAGATTCTGCAATACCTGCTGACCAACGGTTATTCCATGCTCCTGCCCTCGGAATTCGTCGCGCCGGAGACGCCACCGCTGTTTAACAGTATTGGGACCGGCGCCGACGGTGGTTTTACCGCGTCCGGCACCGGGCCGGCCGGCGCGGGCTACCGCATTTTTGCGACGACGAATCTCGCCTTGCCCTTCAGCAATTGGTCTGCGGTAACCACTGGCAGTTTCAGCGGCGGCGTGTTCAATTTTGCCGATGCCCAAGCCACGAATCATCCGCAACGGTTCTACCGCGTCCTGACCCCGTGAACGGCTGGCGCGAATGCAAATCATGAAACAAGCCCAACAAGAGAATCTCTTCCACCGCAGCCGGCGCTTCGCGTGGATCGCTGGTAGTTGTGCGGCGCTCGCGTGCGTTGTGCCCGGGTTTTGCGCGGGTGCTGGCGCTGCGGCGGCGGTTCCGGCGTCCGCGGCGCGGCCCAACATTTTGTTCATCGCCGTGGATGATTTGCGGCCTGAACTCGGCTGTTACGGCAAGGATTACATCAAGAGCCCGAACATTGACCGGATTGCCGAAGCCGGCATGGTGTTCGATCGTGCCTATTGTCAGCAGGCGGTCTGCTCGCCCACGCGATCCAGCCTGATGACCGGCATGCGGCCCGACACGACGAAGGTGTGGGACTTGCAGACGCATTTCCGCACCGCGCTGCCGAACGTGGTGACGCTGGGCCAGCACTTCAAGAGCCACGGCTATTTCGTGCAGGGCATGGGGAAGATTTATCACGGCGGCTACAATGATCCGCCCACCTGGTCTGTGCCTTGGCAAAATCCGAAGGCGCCGACCTACGTGGTTCCCGAGAACGCGAAATTGCAGAGCCGCAACTTCCAGACGGAACCCGATGGCGACCCGGCAAAACCGGGTGTCCAGAAGAGCCGCAAGACCACCAAGCCGGCCAAGGGTGAAGTTGCCGGTGAAGTTCAATCCCGCCGGCACGACACCCGCGGGCCGGCGTTCGAATGCGCCGACGTGCCGGACAACACCTACACCGATGGAAAGGTCGCGGAACTGGCGGTGGCGACGCTGCAGGAGTTGAGCGCGAAGCCG
>JBQCEJ010000437.1:0-4934 GCA_051960355.1 Verrucomicrobiota bacterium
TTGACAGCGTTACCCGCTTTCAGACGAGTTACCTCGTGAGGTATTTTGCCAGTAAACCGGCTTTCAACCGGAAGGATTAAGCTGTGATTAGGGCTGGGGAACTGGGGGGGGTGATACGCGTTTTTCTTCAGCGTCAGCTCTATGAGCGGGTGAAAGGGTTCTTCGATCGGAAAAATCGAGTCTCACTGGAGTTTGTCGTACAGTTTGTTCAGCGCAGGGAGCACTCGGCGAATCTCGGGCCGTTGCAGCAACAGGAGTAGTTGGCGGCGCTCTTCCGCATTGAGCTCATGAATTTTCCGCTGAATCTTTTTCGCATCGGTGTTGTTGTCTTTAACCTTCTTCTCGTTTTCGATCGGTTCAATCCACATGTAGGCGGCATCGGGGCCAATCTCTGCTTTAGCCCAGGCTGCCAGCATTCGCAGCCATTCTGAGTCCGTCGCCCGGTAGGCCATTCGAATAGCCCGAAGTGTGTCCAGTTTCACTGATTCGCCGTTTTCAAGATTGGTTATTGTGCGGGGCGACACCCCGCATTTTGCGGCCATCTCCACTTGCGACAGCTCACCTCTTAGCTTTCTGATTATGACACTCAAATCCTTCATTTCCGACCAAACTAGCAAAAGTTTTGCAGTTGTCAAAACCTTTACTTCAGCGCATTTATTGCAATATGTATTTTCGATGCTTAAAACAGTAAAAAAGCTTTCAAATGGCCTTGGACGGAAAGAATTCGGATGATCAAAAGCAAAGACCATAAAGTCGAATTTTTGCTCGTCTTCAGCCAACGAACTGTTGGTAGACCACATGAATCGACACGAATGCAAAACGGGAACCGGACGTGATGTTAAAGCGAGAATATCCGCCTAAACAGACTACCCGGAACAAAAAAAAAATAGAGCAAACAAAATGAAACTTGGAACAATTGCAGATTTGCGTGAGGCGCTCGGCGGGCGCGATGAAAATGGTAAGCTGAAAATTGGGGAAACTTTTGCGATCGCTCTAAAGCGAGCTGCGGGATTGACCGCGACTCGATTTGACATTGATGCGGCCGTTCGCTGGCTGTCAAAAAATGGAAACTTCAAGATTTCCGACGTTTACCCGCTGCGCCCACATGACGCACGGTCGCGGCGGGGGAAGAAGCCGGATACGTCCTCCCGCCGCCAATGCCATCAACGCAATCCCCCAAGTCCCGGGGGCGCAGTCTTTGATAAATCCGGTTCACTGTCGTAGACGCATGCCCCAAATATTTCATCGCCTTATTTTCTGGAACATTATTGCGCACCATTTCCGTGGCAACGGTTACACGTAGTCCATGAAAGGTGATACACTTTTCTTTCAGACCGATTCGATCGAGAAATTTCCACCATTTGTTACTGGCCCACTGCCGACCAGCCGATTCGGGAAGCTTCCAAGTGGTGGTTTTGCCTTCTTCCTTCAGGCGCCTGAATAGAGGAACCAAATTGGTGTGCAGCGTCGTGACGTGAACTCTATTCCCCTTGGCGCGAAATTGAATCGTGCCAAAAGCATCTCCCACGGGCAGAGTTACATCGGTTTGGGGATTCAGCCTTGTTTCGCTCAATCGACAACCTTGATACCGCGCGATCTCGAAGCTGTTGGCCAACATCTCGCGGACGATGGGATCAGTAACATCGGGAATAGATTTTCGGATCAGCTCGCAATCTTCGGCGGTCAGCTCGGGCTTCTCTGGAGGCTTCTCGCGCTGAATTCCAAGCCTAAGGCAGGGATTTCCGGTGATCAAATCGCGCTCAACAGCTTCCTGCATGATGATTCCGAGCAGCTTAAGGTCGAGCAACGCCGTGGAGAGTTTCGCTTGGTATCTTCCTTTACGGGACGGAGATCTGCGCCAGTCGATAAAATCAAAACAGTGCTGGCGCCGGAAAAGAGCGGGCGTAACGATCTCCTTTTCTTCAATGAACATGCGAATGCTTGCCCAAGCGCACAAATATCGCTCGCCGGTACTCGTTCGATATCGGGCCTTCAGAAAATCCGGAACCCAATCCCAGCCCTGGTGCAACTTCCGTGGATCTCCGAGTTTCAGCTCCTCCAGTGTTTTTTCGGCTTCCATTTGTTTAGCGCGACGCACTTCGGGAGCGACATCAATGCGACATTTAGTGGACGTCAGCTTCCACTTGCCGGACGCATCTTTGGCCTGAAGCCAATAAAACGGACTGTTTTTGCGAATATAAAGACTGGCCATAACGAATGTAGTATGGTGTTGTACGCCTTCCAAAACAACGCAAAAACACTCGAAGATACGCGAAGTCTTATAAAGAACAACAAAGCTGAAATCGAATCGGGGGTTCGAATCCCCCTCTCTCCGCCACTTCCAAATGCAAGCTTCCCTTCTCTTCCACCCACGTTTTCATCCGGACAGACGACTTGGTTTCAGGTGTCCAGGTTTCTTTCCAGGACACAAAAAAAACCGCGCTCTTTCGAGCGCGGTTGAGTTTGCGGAAACAAATCCTTATTTGCTCTTCTTGAGCGCACTGAGGCCGGCGTAAACTGCGTTCTTGCCCAACATCTGCTCGATGCGCAGGAGTTGATTGTATTTCGCCAGACGATCCGAGCGGCTCAACGAACCGGTCTTGATCTGACCGCAGTTCGTGGCGACCGCGATGTCCGCGATGGTCGCATCTTCAGTTTCGCCGGAACGATGCGAGAGAACGGCCGTGTAACCGTTGAACTGCGCGAGCTGGACAGCGTCGAGCGTTTCGGTCAGGGAACCGATCTGATTCACCTTCACCAGAATCGAGTTCGCCGTGCCGGTGTCGATGCCCTTCTGGAGGAACTTCACGTTCGTGACGAACAGATCGTCGCCAACGAGTTGCACCTTGTCCCCGATCTTGTCAGTGAGCTGCTTCCAATGCTTCCAATCGCCTTCCGCACAACCATCCTCAATGCTGACGATGGGATATTTGCCCACGAGCTTGGCGTAGAAGTTCACGAGTTCTTCGCCGCTGACCGTTTTGCCCGTGGATTTTTTGAAGGTGTAGGTGCCGTCGTGGTTGTAGAATTCCGAGGCGGCAACATCCAAAGCGAGAAAGATTTGTTTGCCAGCCTTGTAGCCCGCGTCTTTGGTCGCTTGCAGAATGGATTCGATTGCATCTTCCACGCTGGCGAGTTTCGGAGCGAAACCGCCTTCATCACCGACCGCGGTGGACAGACCGCGCTTCTTGAGCACGGATTTCAACGCGTGGAAAATTTCCGTGATCGCCTGGAGACCTTCGCTGAAGGTGTTGAAGCCGTGCGGCTGGATCATGAATTCTTGGAAATCAATCGGAGCGTCGGAATGCGCGCCGCCGTTGATGACATTCGCCATCGGGACCGGGAGAACTTTCGCGTTCGGTCCGCCGAGGTATTTGAAGAGCGGAACGCCGAGCGCTTCGGAAGCCGCTTTGGCGTTGGCGAGAGAGACAGCGAGGATGGCGTTGGCGCCAAGCTTCGATTTCGTTTCGGTGCCGTCCAGATCGAGCATGATGCGATCAACCGTGAGTTGATCCAGCGCGTCTACGCCTTGCAGCGCGGGAAGAATTTTGGCGGTGACGTTCTTGACGGCTTTGCTCACGCCTTTGCCAAGGAAACGTTTCTTGTCGCCGTCGCGCAATTCAATCGCTTCGTGTTCGCCAGTGCTGGCGCCGGAAGGCACCGCGGCACGGCCCATGGCGCCACCCGCCAGAACCACGTCAACTTCCACCGTCGGATTACCGCGTGAATCAAGGACTTCACGCGCCTGAATATCATAGATTGTGCTCATGTTCGTTTTCTGTTCCAAAAGACCAACTAAAGGTCGGCGCATGATAGAAGCAAAGCTTCTGGAGTCAAGGAATGCGTTTTTTCAAACCGAGCAAACCGTCCGAACTACGCCGGGTTTGCAGTCGCCAACTCCCGCTCGGTCTTCAGGCGCAGCTGACCGCAGGCCGCATCGATGTCGTGCCCTTTTTCCCGGCGCAAAGTGGCGAGGACTTTTTGCTTTTCCAAGGCGGCGAGGAATTGTTCCTGCGCGGTTTCGCTCGGTCGTTCCCAAGGGAGATCTTCCACTTTGTTATAAGGGATGAGATTCACTTTGGCGTTCAGGCGCTTGGCCAGGTCGGCCAGCGGTTTCACCTGATCCAGACCGTCATTCACGCCGGCGATCAAGATGTATTCAAAGGTCAACATGCGCCCTTTCCTTTGCTGATAATAGTCGCAAGCGGCCGCAAGTTCTTTCAACGGATACTTTCGGTTCACTGGCATGATTTTGTCGCGCGTCGGATCGGTGGCGCCGTGGAGTGAAATCGCCAGTCGAAATTGCAACGGATCGTCCGCGAGCTTACGAATCTGCGGCGCAAGGCCACTGGTTGAAATCGTGATTTTCCGCGCGCCAATTCCCCCGCCCCACGGTGCGTTCAAAATGCGCAACGCTTTCATCAGGTTATCGTAATTGGCGAGCGGCTCGCCCATGCCCATGATGACCAGATTATCGACAAAGCGGGTCGCCGACTGCAGCGAGGACTGCGGCTTGGTTCTGGAAGTTTCAGCCGACGATTCCGTTGAAGCATCGTCGGCGGCTGCCTGCGTCGTTGCATTCGAAACTTGTTCCGCATTCCAGCGTTCGACGGCTAGAACCTGCTCGATAATTTCCTCCGGCTCGAGGTTGCGTTTCCAGCCTTCCAGTCCGCTGGCGCAGAATTTACAGCCGTAGGCACAGCCGACCTGAGTCGAGACGCACAGCGTATGACGGTCACTCGCTTCGCCGTAGAGCGCGGGATTCGCTGGAATCAAAACGCTCTCGATGAACGACTGATCCTTCAACCGCCACAAAAATTTCTGTGTCGTGTCGCGCGAACCCTGTTTGCGCGCCAATTCCAGCGCTTGCAACGAGTATTCCTGGCGGAGCTTTTCGCGCAGTGCCTTCGGCAGATTGGTCATGGCGTCCCAGG
>JBQCEJ010000438.1:0-3869 GCA_051960355.1 Verrucomicrobiota bacterium
GAATGCCGGCTCGGCGCGCTCGTTATGGGTTTGAAACACGGCCTTCATTGCACCGGCTGTTGTTGGTTTCTGATGACCCTGCTGTTCGTGATGGGCGTCATGAATCTGTGGTGGATTGCTGCGATCACCCTTTTGGTGCTGCTGGAAAAAACCGTTCCGCAACGTCTTCCTCTGAGCAAACTGACCGGCATCGTCTTTGCCGCCTGGAGCCTGTGGCTCTTTCTGAGTCCGGCCTGACCGGATTCCGCCTCGCGACCTCATCAGCTGCTTCGAGTCAGTCCGCTCCAGCACCTTCGGCTTCTGCGGCGCTCAGGAACGCCTGCAACGCTTGCAACCGCGGCTCCGCCAACTTTCGTGACGACACAAGTCTCAACTGGCTGGGCAAGGCCTCGACATTTTTCCGCAACAAGCGCAGCGCATCGGGGAAAGTCTGGAATCGCGTGTCGCGTCCAATCTTGCAAATCGTGCGCAAGATGCTGACTGCACCGAGCTGTTCAAGGATGTCAGCGTCACGAAGGATAAGGCCTTCAACATTGGCTGGACTGGCTGAAGGTTGATGCGTTCGAATCGCTTCCACCACGGCGGGAATTTTCTCCGGCGGAAATCCCCGTTCCGTGAGTACAGCGGGAGTTTGCTTCATCGCGTAAGCCACGCAATCCCAAGCTGCCAACGCTTCCGGCTCTTCGGGTCGGTGTCCCACAAATACGCCAAGATCATGCAGCCAGACCGCAGCAAAGACGATGTCGTCGTCATACACCTGGCCAGCGCCGACCTGTTGGGTCAATTTATAGAGCCGCGGCTGGTGGCTGAACTTGTCCACAGGCTTCGCCTGCTCCCGGATGTATCCGACAATGGCGTTTCGAAAATCGGTTCTTTCCATAACAACAAAGAAACGAAGGAACGAAGCAGGCAATCCCTTCGTAACTTTGTTCCTTCGTTGTTAATCCGGCTAAGCCTTGAACTGCTTCACCGCTTCCACACACCGACCGCAAATCGTCGGATGCTCGGCGTTCTGGCCGATGTCGGTTTCCCAATGCCCGCATCGCTCGCATTTTTCGCCTTCGGCCCGCACGACCTGGATCTGCACCACTCCATCACCGGTCAATTCCACTTCGACCTGCGATACGTTCGCCAGCTCTCGCAGCGCCTGGAGATGTGTTTTGGCGTCCACCAGCAAGGCATCCGTCCCGCGCAAGATCACGCGGGCTTCGAGCGACTTGCCGATGCTCTTTGCCTGACGCGCTTTTTCCAGCTCAGGCAGCAGCTTCTCGCGCAAAGCGAACAGGCCTTTCCACGCGCTGACTTCGGCTTCCGAACGCGCCAGAACACTAGGTTCCCAACCGGTGCGATGAATCGACTCGACAGTCTTGCCCGGCACAAATTCCCACGCTTCGTCCGCCGTGTAAGCCAGGATTGGTGCCAGCATTTTGCAGAGCCCGCTTACGATCCGATGCAAAGCTGTTTGCGTCGAACGGCGCCGGTCGGAATTTGCCGCATCGGTGTAAAGCCGGTCTTTGATGACGTCGTGGTAAATGGAAGAAAGCTCCACCGCAACGAACTGGCTGACTTTTTGGTAAACGACGTGAAACTCAAATTTCTCGTAAGCGTCGCTGACGTCGTTCTCCAGCTTTGAGAACTCGCCCAGAATCCACCGATCCAAACCTGTGAGCTGTTCATCAGCCACAGTGTGCTTCGCGGGATCGAAGTCGAAAAGATTCGAGAGCTGATAACGCAGCGCGTTCCGAATGCCGCGATAGGTTTCGCTCACCTTGTTGACGCGCTCTTCGCTCACGACGATGTCGTTGCGGAAATCCTGTGAGGCGACCCAAAGCCGCACCACGTCCGCGCCCCATTTCTTGACGTAAGCTTCGGCCGTCTGTGGTTTCTCGTAAGCGCCCTGCTTGCTCTTGGAAATCTTCTCGCGATCGGCATCGACCATGAAACCATGCGTCAACACGGTCTTGAACGGCGCCGCACCATTGCCCGCCAGCGACAATAGCAATGAAGATTGAAACCAGCCGCGATGTTGATCGGAACCTTCGAGATACATATCGGCTTGAAACAGCTTCTCTTTGCCGCTGATTTCTTTTCGCCGTGCGATGACCGCGCGAGATGACGAACCGGAATCAATCCAGACGTCCAGCGTGTCGTTTGACTTCGCGACAGCTTCCGAACCTTTCCAATCCGCGGGCTTCACCAGCGCCCAGAGTTCAGCGGCGGATTTTTCAAACCACACGTTCGAGCCGTGTTTCTCGATCAAACCAGCGGCGTTGCGAACAACCCCCGCGTCGAGAATCGGTTCGCCCTGCGCATCATAAAACGCCGGGATTGGAACACCCCAGGTGCGCTGACGCGAAATACACCAGTCGGGACGCGATTGCACAGCGCCTTTGATGCGGTTCACGCCCCAGTCTGGAATCCATTTTACCTGGTCAATTTCCGAAAGCGCGCGCGCGCGGAACTGCTCGTGATCAATCTTGATAAACCACTGATCCATGGCGCGGAAGATCACCGGCGTCTTGCTCCGCCAGCAATGCGGATAGCTGTGGTGATAATTCTCCTGATGCAACAACGCGTGCCTCACGCGCAGTTCGTGCAACACCGCTTCGTTGGCGTCGCTCTTGCCGTGCTTTTCCAGAATCGATTTGCCAATCATTTCGGCGGGCATCTGCTGCTCGACCGGCAGTTCGTTCGAGTAAGCCAGCTTTCCGTCGTCATCCACGGGCGAGTAGATCGGCAGGCCGTTTTGACGTCCAAGATTGTAGTCATCCAGACCGTGGCCGGGGGCGATGTGAACGAAGCCGGTTCCCGTGTCGCTCGTGACAAATTCAGCGGCAAACGCTTTGCCAGTGCGATTGCAGAACGGATGCTGGTATTGCAGATTCGCGAGTGCTTCCGTGGCGAAGGGCGTTTCGGTGTAATCCGTCCAACCGCACTTCTCCGCCACTGCTGGCAACAAGCCGCGGAACAACATGTAATGCTCATCGCCCACCGTGGCTTTGACGTATTGCAGCTTTTCACTGTAAGCCACCGCCAGATTCGCCGGCAACGTCCAGGGCGTCGTGGTCCAGATCACGACAAACGTCTTCGCATGGCCGACAACCGGGAACTTCACGAACACACTCTGGCTGACGTGATCCGCATATTCGACTTCCGCTTCCGCCAGCGCAGTGCGACACGGAATGCTCCAGTAAACCGGCTTCTTGCCGCGGTAGACAAATCCCTGCGCGACGATGTCCGCGAACAGGCGCAACTCGTCGGCTTCATATTCCTTGTTCAGCGTGAGATAAGGATTCTCCCAATCCGCCAGCACGCCCAGACGCTTGAACTGCTCGCGTTGGATGTCGATGTATTTACGGGCGTAAGCTTCGCAGGCATTGCGAATGGTCGCGGCATCGGCAGCGGTGTCGCCGGCTTTGCGCATCTCCTGCGAGACCTTGAATTCAATCGGCAGGCCGTGGCAATCCCAACCCGGGATGTAGGGCGCGCTTTTGCCACGCAGCGTCTGATACTTGATGATGATGTCCTTGAGAATCTTGTTCAGCGCCGTGCCGATGTGAACGTCGCCATTGGCAAAGGGCGGTCCGTCGTGCAGCACAAATTTCGGTTCGCCCGCGCGTTGCGCCTGGATTTTTCCATACAGGTCGGCGGCTTGCCATTTTTTCAATCGCTCCGGTTCCCGCGTGACCAGGTCGGCCTTCATTGGGAAATCGGTGCGGGGCAGATTCAATGTGTCTTTGTATTCCATCGCAAAGAGCACGCAAACTAACAGCGGAAAAAGAGGGTGTCAACGAGTGGGGGAAGGGGAAACGGAGGAGGGCGAACATCGAACATCCAACGCCGAACATCGAACATCGAAGGATGCGGCT
>JBQCEJ010000439.1:0-7813 GCA_051960355.1 Verrucomicrobiota bacterium
TCCACCGCCGCCACCACCACTGGGGCGCGGGCGATTGCCACCGCC
Organism: Verrucomicrobiota bacterium; assembly: GCA_051960355.1. Classification (GTDB taxonomy): domain Bacteria; phylum Verrucomicrobiota; class Verrucomicrobiia; order Limisphaerales; family DASXHY01; genus DASXHY01. Next base: position 46 of record JBQCEJ010000439.1, read on the forward strand.
ACCGGGAGCGCCGTCGCGTCTGCCGGGTCGGCGGTCACCGCGTCGGTCCGGCCGTTCTTCGCGTGCCTCGTATTGGGCGAATTGTTTGGCCGATGCCGGCTCCTGAGCCCAGGCGGGCAAAAAGAGTTTTTCCAGGTCCAGGTCGTTTTCAGGTAATGTGCTCATTCCATCACGTCAGCTCCGGTAAGGGAACTCGATTGGTTTTAGTTCTGATTTGAGCATGGATTGGGCGCTCAGATATTGCAAGCGCTGGCTGGACGGGGCTGGGACGGGACGGCGGTGTCCTGCAAGGGCCTGCTTTCCGGCTGAGCCAATCGCTCATTTTCCGAACAGGCGCTGGAACAGCTCAGGCCCATTTCCCCACAAGACGAGGACGACACCCATGAGTGAGCCGCCCGCGATGATTCCTGAGGCCACTGGGAAAGTGTATTCTTCCGACTGCTTGGGCGCCTTCTTTTGGAGAATGTAGGCGATAAGCGCGCCGAGGAAAAACAGCACGCCATAATACCAGTCGAACACCCAGGCAAGACCTGCGGCCGCTGCGGATGGAAAATACTTCTGTTGCTTTGGGAACAGAACCGGCAATAGCGCGAGCACAGCCCCGACCGCGCCGCCCACGACGATCGACCACACCTTCAACGGTTCCAGAACGCTCAAGCCTTTGCTCAGAGCTTTCGCCACGGCGGACCATGTCTGGGCGGCGGGCGCAGGGAACTGTTTCGTGCCCAAAGCCGACGCGTCCGGAACCAAAGCCTGAAAGGCGAAAACCGTCACGAGGGTTCCGACGAAAATGCCGGCGAACTGAGCCAGGAATTGTCGCCGCGGATGGGCGCCCAACAGATAACCGCTCTTGAGGTCCGTCAGCAGATCGGCCGAGGACGCCGCCGCCGCCGCGGTGATGTTCGCGCTCATGAGGTTCACATTGATGTTGCCGGGATTCACCACTCCGAACGTGAGTTGAGTTACCTTGCCCATGGCGCCGATTGGGGTGGTGTCGGTTTCGCCGGTGATCCGACAGGCCACGAGCGCCAGCGCGAATGAAAGCACCACCGCGAGGACGCTTTGCCAATAAGGCATGTCAAAGGATTCGTGGGCCAGCCAGGCCAGCGCCACGAGCGAGATGAGTTGTCCCCAGGCAAACCAGGACATCGGCGTTTCGATGCTTTCCATTTCATCGAGCACTTTGTCCTTGCGGGAAAACATCGTGCCCAACGAACGAAACGCGCGCAGTACGCTTTTCCATTGCAACACGAAACTCAGCAAGCCTCCGCTCACCATGCACGCGGTTCCGCCCCACAACGTCCATTGAACCAGGTCGCGAAAACCAGAGCCCGTAATCACGCCCTGCGCCTGCATGAGCGGAACAAACACGGCCCAGCAAAGCGTTCCGCTGATCAACATCGTCGTGCACACGCGCATCCCGGTAATCGCGCCGGCTGCGACGAAAATGGCATCCCACGAAAACGTGACCGTGCGGCTGCTCCAAACGGCGTATGCATCGCCCATCAGCCATTTCTGGAGATTTGCGAGCAGCGCCGCGCTGGTGAAATTCTCCCAATGCTTGTTGATCAGCCCCAATCCTTCAGCCCAAAATTTATCCGCCGCCGCGAGAACGCCGGCAATTCCCAAAGCCTTGGCCGCGCGCATGCCTTTTTCGCCGTGGGAATGCAGGGCGCGCAAGGTTTCGGCAGCCGCGATGCCGCTGGGAAACCGCAGTTGCTCCACATTCACCATCTGGCGCTTCATGGGAATCGCCATCGTCACGCCGAGCACCGCCAGGAAGAAAACCCACGCGAGGGTCAGCCCTAACGGAAGCGGTTTTCCATTGAGCATGATGAACGCGGCGAACGCGGAAATCAAAGTGCCGCCGGTGGAATAACCCGCCGAACTGGCAGTCGATTGCATGCAGTTGTTTTCGAGGATGGTCATAGGTCGTTTCACCAGCCCGACTTTGTGAAACGATGTCCAGATGGCGTAGGAAAGAATGCAGGCGGTGATCGCGACGCCAAAGCCCCAACCGGCTTTCAAGCCGATGTAAAGATTCGTGAGTGACAGCACGCCGCCCAACAAGGAGCCCATGATCACAGCGCGCCAGGTCAGCTGCGGCATTGAATCCCCGCGGCCCTTGTAAACCGTTTCGAACCACTGCCGCTCAATCTGCTCGGGCGTTCCAGTAAAGCCCTGGATCGGCAGTTCGGAGTCGTCATGGAAATTCCCGGTTGGATTCTTCGGTTGATCCGAACTCCTGCTGGAATCTGATTGCATAAGGAATCATTCCTTACTGCGGATTGCTCAGCCAATCTTTTTTTGAAAGCAAAAGAGAAGCGCAGTCGCACGCCTTCAGGCTGCGCCTCAAACTGCGGGCGCGGCGGGGATCAGCTGGCGCAACCGTTCGGCAATTTGCAGAATCTCGCCGGGTTCCAGATTGTGCGGCAAAACCAGATCGGCCCAGCGCTTTTGCGGAGTCACGAACCGCTGATGCATCGGTTCCACAGTGGCGTGAAACTGCGCGCGCACCGAAGCCTGGGTGCGCCCACGCGAGGCGAGATCGCGTTCGACTCGCCGACGCAATCGGGTTTGCACGGGGCATTCGATAAAAATCTTCAAGTCGAACAGCGCCCGCAACTCCGCTCGTTGCAACAACCATAATCCGTCCATCAACACGACGGATTTGCTCTCCAGCAGCTGAACTTCCCGGGTGCGGCAATGGGTTGCAAAATCGTAGCAGGGCAATTGCGCGGATCGACCCGCCAGCAATTCTCGAAGCACGGTTTCCAAGCCCGGCCAATCGATCGCTTGAGGATCATCAAAATTGATTTTCTCCCTCTCTGCCAAAGGAATGTGCGATTGATCGCAATAGAAGTCGTCCAAAGAGAGGCGCGCGGCGACTGGTCCGAGCGCGGTCTGGAGCTTCTCCGCCAGCCAGGTTTTGCCGGAGCCGCTGCCGCCGACAATGGCGACGAGTAGAGGAGATCGATTGGATTTCATCTCGCGAGTTGAGTCTGCGTGGCGCTGATCACGCGCGCAAACATTCCTTCCAAGCCGTCAATGTAATGCTCGAAGCCAAAGCGTTCGCGGGCGAATCGCCAGCCTTGTTCGCCAAGCTGGCGCGCGAGCAACTTGTCCCGGAGCAATTGCTCGACCCGCCGGGCGAATCCGGCGCGATCCATCCAAGGAACCAAAAAGCCGTTCTGCCCATCCAGCAGCCATTCCTTGATTCCGCCAGCGTCGAAGGCCACGACCGGCAATCCGAAGCGCATCGCTTCCAACCCCACCGCTCCAAACGGCTCCGGCCAAACAGAACTCACGACCGCCACCTGTGCGTCGGCGTAGTATGCCGTGAGTTCATTCGGCGGCACATACCCTTTGAAGGAAACTCGATCCGCGAGGCCCAATTCGCGGCTGAGTTTTTCGCAAAAATTGCGGTGACTACCGTCGCCCAGAATCACGCATTCGAACGGCGTTTGAATCTGAGCCAGCGATTCGAGGAGCACATCGACACCTTTGCCACGAATGATCTGGCCGGAAAAAATGAGCCGGTTGCGTTCGCTTCTCGGACGTGGCGACGGCAGTTGGCTGACGGTCCGCGGGACGGGCGCGTGGATTTCGATTCGCGCGTCCGCGAATCCGTTGTTGAGCAATTCCTGGCGCATATAATCCGTGGCCACGATCATCCGCTGGAACTGACGATTGATCCGAATCTCTTTCCGTTTGGCGGCGAAGCTCAGCCATTTGAAGGGCAAACCGCCATCGCGATTGCGCGCCAGCACTGCGCCGCAAGGAACGATACAACCCCAACCCGCAGCCCGCGTGCAGATCTTCCGAGTCAGCGGGGAATATTTGTAACTCCGCAAGCAGTACAGATCGTGATCGTGAACCATCCGAACCACCGGACAACCGGATTGCGCCAGCGTTTGCAGAACGCTCAGGTCGGCCATTTTGTGAACGTAAATGGCGTCCGGACAGAATGTCTGAATCGCGGACTGGACGCCGCGCGTATTGTCGGCGGCGCTCAGGGGAAAACAGTTTTCAAACGTTTCCCGCCAGGCCGTTTCGCCTTTGCCGGTTTCGGGACCATGCACAATTCCAAGCGAATGGCCGCGAGTCTTCAACTCACTCGCGGTGAGGTGGAGATTAACTTCCGCGCCGGCCCTTGCGCCGAAGCGATCGTGAACAAAAAGCAGTCGCATGATGCCGTCGCGATGTTCCGGAACGACGGCGCGGGGCGCAATTGGGTGGATACCCTTAGTTTCAGTATTGCATTGCGCCGGCACGTTCCATGTTCAGCGTTCGATGTTGAATGTTCAGCGTTTCCCCGAGCTAGCTTAGCTCCAAAATCCGAGGCGCTCGCTGGAAAACTCTTTTGCGCCTTTCCTCTTAGCGGGTTTGCGCTAAAACTTCCCGCGATGTTTCAGTTGCTCAAATCCGATACAGAGACGAAAGCCCGCCTGGGCCGATTGACCACGGCGCATGGTTCAATCGATACGCCCGTGTTCATGCCGGTCGGCACGCAGGCGAGTGTGAAAGCGCTCGATCCGCGCGAATTGCTGGAAATGGGCACGCAGATCATTCTGGGCAACACCTATCACCTGAACATCCGGCCCGGCATGGAAATCATCCGCGCCGCCGGCGGTTTGCATCGGTTCATGAACTGGACGCTGCCAATTCTCACCGACAGCGGCGGTTTTCAGGTCTTCAGCCTTTCCAAGATTCGCAAGATTCAGGCGCACGGCGTGGAATTCCGGTCGCATCTGGACGGCTCGCTTCTGTTCCTCGGCCCCAAGGAAGCGATGGGCATTCAACGCGAACTCGGTTCGGATATCGCGATGGTTTTCGACGATTGCCCCGCGCACACCAGCACGCCGAAGGAACTGCGCGCCGCCGTCGAGCGCACGATTCGCTGGGCGAAGGAATGTCGTGAACAGCCGCGCAGTCCCGGTCAACTGGTCTTTGGAATCGTGCAGGGCGGCTCGAATGCCGAAATGCGGGAGCACTGCGCCAAGGCGCTGGTGGAAATGAAGTTCGATGGCTACGCGATTGGCGGTGTAAGTGTTGGCGAACCGGAGCATGAAATGTTGCAGGCAATCGAATTGGCGGAACCGTTTCTGCCCGCGAATCAGCCGCGATATGCGATGGGTCTGGGGACGCCGGCGCAGTTGGTGGAATTGATCGCGCGCGGCGTGGATATGTTTGATTGCGTGTTGCCGACGCGCGTGGCGCGCAACGGAACGGCCTTCACCCGCAAGGGCACGATCAGTATCAAAGGCGGCAGTTACAAAGCGGATTTCAAACCCATTGAGGAGGGCTGCGGCTGTTACGCGTGCCGGAATTTCACGAGAGCCTACCTGCGTCATTTGCTGAACGTGAATGAGATTCTCGGGTTGCGGATGCTGAGCGTTCACAATTCGCACATGTTCCTGCACGTCATGGCGGATATTCGCCAGGCAATTGCCGCCGGCAATTTTGCGGAGTTTCGGCGTGAATTCATTGCGAACTATCGTCCTTCGCAGAAGGTCATGCTGGCCCGCGCCGCCGCAGCCGACCGCTGAATCGCTTTTGAATGGTGGTGAATGCTTCGCGCGAAGTTCTATGAGCCGAATGAGATTAGTTCTGAGCTTGGCCTGTTGCCTTGTCAGCGCCGCGCTGGCGAGCTCTCAAACCATCCGACCGGCTGAACTCTGGCCGGACGATCGCGGCCAGCACATTCAGGCGCACGGCGGCGGAATCCTCAAGCTGGCAGAAACGTACTTTTGGTTTGGGGAAGATCGCGGGGAGGGTTTGGATCGCAGCAAACGTTACGTGAGCTGTTATTCGTCCACGAACCTGGTGGACTGGACGTTTCGCAATCAGGTGATGAAACAGGCCGACCCGGAAAACTTCGGTCCCGGCTGGGTGCTGGAACGACCCAAGGTTTTTTACAATTCCAAAACCAAAAAGTTCGTCATGTACATGCACATCGACGACAGCCGGTATCAGGTCGCCCGCGTCGGTGTGGCGACGTGCGACACCGTGGATGGCGACTATCAATACCTCAAAAGCTTTCGTCCTCTGGGCCATGAAAGCCGCGATATCGGGCAGTTCGTGGATGACGATGGCACGGCTTACCTGATCTTCGAGGATCGACCCTTTGGATTTCGGATCGCGAAACTGGCGGCGGATTATCTCAGCCTGGAAAAGGAGATTTGCCTGATTCCTGAACACATGGAAGGCGGCGCGGTCGTGCATCTGAACGGGCTGTATTACGCGATCGGATCAGAACTGACTGGGTGGAATCCGAACCCCAACAAATACGCGACGGCAACCTCTCTGGCAGGCCCGTGGTCGGAATTCAGGGACATCGCTCCGCCGGAGAAAAACACTTACGGCTCGCAGTCTACGATGATGCTGAAGGTGGTGGGTTCCAAGGCGACGACGGTCATTTTCATGGGCGACATTTGGAGGCCCAAGACGCAATGGGATTCGCGTTATCTCTGGATGCCGTTGGAGATTGGCAATGGCCAGTTGCGTTTGCCCCAGCCGAGCGAATGGACACTGAACGTCCAAACTGGCGAAGCTGCGTTCAAAAAATAATCCCCTCGCAATCAGCGATCGCGAGGGGATGATCGGTTCAAAGCATGTTACAGCTTGATCAACTCTTCGGCGATCTGCACCGCATTGAGCGCCGCGCCTTTGAGCAGTTGATCTCCGCAAACCCAGAAGCACAAGCCATTGTCGAGCGCGCAATCCATGCGGATGCGGCCGGCTTCGCAGTTGTACTTCTCGGAGGTGAAGAGCGGCATCGGATATTTTTTGTTTTCCGGTTCATCCACCAGATCTAGTCCAGGAGCGTTTCGGAGCACCTCGCGGGCAGCTTCGACGGTGACCGGCTTTTCAAATTCTGCACTGACGGAAACCGAGTGCGAGCGATAGACCGGAACGCGGACGCAGGTCACGCTCGCCCGAAAGCCGGGATGATGCATGATTTTGCGGCCTTCATTTTCCATCTTCATCTCTTCCTTCGTGTAGCCGGTCGGCAGGAAGGAATCGACGTGCGGCAGAACGTTGAATGCGATCTGGTGCGGATACACCTGCTTGGTGACGGGCTGTTCGGCCACGACTTCACCGACCTGACGTTTCAATTCTTCGATCGCTTGAGCGCCGGTGCCGGACACGGCCTGGTAACTGGAGGCGAAAATGCGCTTCACTCCAAACGCTTTGTGCAACGGATAAAGCGCCATCAACGTGATTGCCGTGGTGCAATTCGGGTTGGCAATGATGCCTTTGTGCTTTTTGACATCGGCGGCATTGATTTCAGGAACGACGAGTGGAACGTTTTCGTCCTGCCGAAAAGCGCTGGAATTATCGACGACCACGCAACCGGCTTGGGCGGCAATGGGCGCGAACTCCTTTGAAATGCTGCCGCCGGCGCTGAAGAGCGCGATGTCGATGCCGGTGAAGGAATTCTTAGTCAATTCTGTGACGGTGATCTCCTGACCGCGGAAGGTCAGTTTCTTTCCGGCCGAACGGGCCGAAGCGAGCAACGTGAGCTTTCCGACGGGGAAATTACGTTTCTCCAGAGTCTTGATCATTTCGATGCCGACGGCGCCCGTCGCGCCGACTACCGCCACATGAGGTTGTTTATTCATAACAAAGGCCGCCAACTATAGCGGGTGGATTGAGCGTGTCAACGCGCCCCCAAAGAAGCGAAAGCAGCGGCGAACTTTTTTTGCTTTGAACCAGGCAAATTAGGTCGGGCTCGGATGCGAAAGGAGGATTTGGGCTTCTCGCT
>JBQCEJ010000440.1:0-7876 GCA_051960355.1 Verrucomicrobiota bacterium
CCAGGACTCCAGTTACAACGTCAAATACTCCACCAGCCGTTCGCCCACGGGTCCATTCACGTATGATCCGGCGAAGAATCCGATTCTCGAAACCACGGATGACGACACGGTGGATGGCCCAGGTCACCATTCAATCCTGACGCAAGGTGAGAAGGTCTTCATCGTTTATCATCGCCACGACAATCCGCACGATCCCGATGGCGCGCATCGTCAAACCTGCATTTCCGAACTTTACTTCGATGCCGATGGCTCCATCGAAAAAGTGCAGCCGGGCCATTTAGGCGTTGGCTATCTCGCACCTTCCACCGTGCGGGATTCCAACCTGGCCTTTGGAAAATCCGTAACGGCTTCTTCCTCGCTGAGTTCTGATTTTCGCGCCGAATATGCAGTGGATGAAAACAACGGCACGCTCTGGAAAGCCGCTGATAAAAGTTATCCGCAATGGTTGAAGGTCGATCTCGGCAAGGACTCGCCGGTGCGGCGGGTGGAGACGGAGTTCCAGTACCCGCAGGTTGCGAACCGCTACCTCATCGAATCTTCCAGCGATGGCCGGAAGTGGCAGACCTTTGCCAATCGGAAGGACAACACCGAACCGGGAGTCATGATCGATCGAGGCGATGTCCGGGCGCGCTTTGTCAGAATCACACTGCTGGGACAAGACTCCGGCCGTCCAGATCAATGGGCCGCACTTTGGGGCTTCAAAGTGTACGACGGCATTGATAAGCCGAACCAAGCGCCACTCGTGGATCTCGGCCCGACTCCGGATCTGAATTTCCGGTATCCCTCCGTCACATTGGAAGGCGCGGTTCACGACGACGGTTTGCCAAACGGCCCGGTGACCGTTGCCTGGAGCAAACTTCGCGGGCCTGGCACTGTTTCCTTCTCGCATCTGGATCGCGTGCGAACCGAGGTCACAATGGATAAAGCGGGCACGTATGTCCTGAAGTTGACGGCGGATGACGGTCAACTCAAAGGCGCGGGCACGATCACGATCCACCTGGCAAAACCCACTGACCGAATCGTCGCTTACGATTTTGATGAGGCCAGCGGTGCGATTGCCAAAGACGGCAGCGGCAATGGCAAAAATGGCGTGCTGCGTCGGGGAGCCATCCGCAGTTTTGGCATGCGCGGGCGGGCAGTGAATCTGGATGGAGCCGACGATTATGTTTCGATCTCGCCGATCGGCGCCTTGAAACGCGCGACCATTGCCGCGTGGATCAATCCGCATCGACTGCGTCCTGACATGAGCCTCTTCTGCGCTGAAGGGCGCGGTCCTGGTTCGTCGAAATTAACTGTGCACGTCGACGGCGCATTGCAGTTCGGAGTGGAAGGCACGGCGCCGCAAACTTCAAAATTCCGCTTCACGCCGGAGCAGGTTGGCGAGTGGAGGCATGTGGCGCTCACCTATAATCCCGAAGCGAAGACCGTCGCGTTCTACATCGATGGTAAGCTGGACGTGATCCGGACGCTGGCTGAGGCTCCCATGCTGGAATTTTCAAAACCTGCGCGTTTGGGCGGCGCGGATTCCGGCGCGCGCCCGTTCAGTGGTGAAATGGACGAGTTCCGCTTGTACGAGAAAGTTCTTTCCGCACATCAAATTGCTGGTCTCGCCCGGCGGGTTGCGCTGACCACGGTGGCCGCTGCCAGAAAACTGAAAGATGGAACCGCGGTTGTGCTGATGAGCAAGCCGGTGACGCTCGCGGATGCCAATCCGCTCAGCCTGGAGCGATCGACTGATTTCTTTTACGTCGCGGATTTGGACGGTCGTGCTGGCATACGCGTGGAAGATGGAAAAACCGGGCCGGATAAAATTCGGGCCGACGCCTGTGTCAGCCTTGCTGGCACGCTGCGCACCAAGGATAACGGCGAACGTTATATTGAACTGGCGGAACCGCCGAGCTTGGGCGCTGACCGGAGTGCACCGCCCCGTCCGATCGCCATCAGCCAATTAGGTTCGGCTCTCGGATGCGCGGTCAGCGTGTCGGGGTTGGTCAAGCAGGTTACGGCCGACCACCAGTCTTTGGTCCTCGGCGACGACGCAGGCGAAATCAAAGTCATCTCCGGCCAAAGGCCCATCATGAAAAACATCGGGACCGGCAACACCGTAACGATTGCTGGAGTGGTGGGCATGGAAGGCAATTGCCCGGTTGTTCTGCTTCGCGATTTGATTCAACTCAACCCAGCCGCCTCTGACGCGCTGGCGTTTTACTCCTTTGAAGAAACGGGCGAAACGGCGAAGGATTCCTCTTCGAATCGTCAGGACGCAACGCTCGCAGCCGGTGCCCAACACGTCTCGGGAAAGCAGGGATCAGGATTACAATTGGATGGTGAAAAGGGCTATTTGCAGGTGCCGGATCTAGGATTGCACCCAGCGCTGACGGTCGCCGCGTGGCTTAATCTCGCCGACTACGCGAAAGATACCTACGCGTCCGTGCTGCATTGCGACAGCTGGACCTGGGGCGACCTTCATTGGAATGTCGCGAGCGACAACAAGAAGATGAACGTGTTTCTGAACGGCATCGGCGAACTGCATTCACGCTATGAGTTCACACCAGACAAGCTTGGCCAATGGGTGCATGTCGCGCTGACCTATGACGCCGGCGCACGGAGTCTAAAGCTGTATATCAACGGAGTGGAGGAAGCGGCGTCTGGGATTCAAGCGCCGCGCGCCGTGAATCTGTCGCACGTGAAAATCGGTTCTTGGGAAGGTCACGCGCGCATGTGGAAAGGTGCGATGGACGAAATCCGATTCTACAATCGCGCTCTGACCTCCGCTGAAATCAGCGACCTGGTCGGCATCAAAACCGCAAACCGATAAGCCGTGCGAACCAACACTCAATCCACAGCTCCGGCTTTTCCCAATTCAAACCTCAAATTTTTTATGCGCACTCGATCCATTGGTTTCGTGATCACCCTTTGCACCGCGGCTCTGGCTTTTGCCGCGCCGACACCCGAGCCAAACTGGGCGATCAAGCCCGTGAAGCCCGGTGTTGAGCATCTGTTTTTGCCCGGTGACGTCCGTTTGCTGGACGGCCCGTTCAAGACAATTCAAGACGCGGATCTTGCCTATCTCATGCGTCTTGAGCCCGACCGTCTGCTGGCGCAATTTCGCGTTGAGGCCGGACTGGAACCGAAGGCCAAACCGTATGGCGGTTGGGAATCTCCAGCTCAGCCCGGCAAAACCTGGTCGCTGGCCGGTCACAGTCTGGGACATTATCTGAGTGCGCTGAGCCGGATGTATCGACTCACGGACGACGACCGGCTCAAAGTCCGAATCGCATATCTCACTCGTGAATTGAAGGAATGCCAGGACAAGCGCGGCGACGGATCGCTCGTCGCTTTTCCTTATGCACGCGAGTTGGAAGCGGACATTCGCGCGGGCAAGGTTGAAACCATCGATAAGTATTGGGCGCCGTTCTACACAATTCACAAGGAAATGGCCGGCCTGCGCGATGCGTGGCTGTGGTGTGACGATGGGGCGGCGCGTGATGTTCTGGTGCGCCTGGCGGATTGGTGCGGTTCGGTGGTAAAGGATCTGCCGGAGGAACGGCGCGAGCGGATGTTGCGCATGGAACATGGTGGAATGGCCGAAGTGCTGGCCGATGTTTATGCGATTACCGGCGACCGGAAATATCTGGATTTCGCCCGGCTTTATTCGCAACGCGCGGTTCTCGATCCGCTGGCCGACGGCAAGGACACCTTGACCGGCATGCACGCGAATACCCAGATTCCCAAGGTCATCGGTTTTCAACGGATTTACGAATTGTCCGGCGATTCGCGAGATGGAGCAGCGGCGTCGTTTTTCTGGCAGGCGGTGGTGAAGGATCGTAGTTGGGTTAACGGCGGCAACAGCACGCACGAGCACTTTCCGGCGCCGCAGGACATGGGCAAATTAATTCCGGACGACGGCGGGCCGGAGACTTGCAACACCTACAACATGCTCAAGTTGACCGAGGCACTCTATCGCGAAAAGCCAAGTGCCGAGCAGGTCGATTTCTACGAGAATGCCTTGTTCAATCATATTCTGCCGTCGGAAGCGCCGTTGGTTGGAGCCGGCGCGGTCGTCTATTACACGCCGTTGCGGCCGGATTTCGCCCGCTCCTACGGAACGGATTTCGGTTCGTTCTGGTGCTGCACCGGAACCGGCATGGAAAATCCCGGACGCTATCCGGATTTCATTTATGCCTACGACAGAAACGCGCTCACGGTGAATCTGTTTTTGGCTTCGGAAGTGAACTGGAAGGCGCGCGGCGTGGCCTTGCGGCAGGAAACCCGTTTTCCGGACGAGGCGCACAGCACATTGACGTTCACGGCCGCTCCTGCTGAGAAAGTCACGCTGCGCCTTCGCCATCCGTTTTGGCTGGCAAGCGAAGGCCTGCGCGTGAGTGTCAACGGAAAGGCGGTTCAAGCTGCTTCAAAACCGGGCGGCTACGCGGAGTTGACGCGCGTCTGGAAAGCGGGCGATCAGGTGAGCATTGAGTTGCCGATGAAAATCCGCGCGGTGCGCAAGGAGCAAACGCCCGGTTGGGTTTCGTTTTTTTACGGACCGATTCTGCTGGTCGGTCAATTGGGCGCGGAAGGCACCAGCCAATCGGATTACATCGGGCCGTACACGCCGCTTAAGGCGTTGCGTCCGCTGGCCAAGGCACCCGTGGTCATTCTCGATCGCGACGCCGAGATGGTTCAACATATCACGGCGGTTCCCGGTCAGCCGTGCGTGTTTCAAACGGCGGGACTGGTGAAGCCGGGCGATGTCACGCTCGCGCCGTTTTTCCGAACGCATTTCCAGCGCTACGCGATGTACTGGCAGATCACTGATTCCGCCAATTGGGAAGCCAACCAGCGCCAGATTGCCGCGGCGGAGCTGGCACAGCGCGAGCTCGAGGCGCGCACGATCGATCAGGTCCGCATCGGCGAGCAACAACCGGAGATCGATCACAACCTGCGCTTTGAACATTCCAGCAGCGGCACCGGTCCGCAGGGACGACGCTGGCGGGAAGCGCGCGATGACGGCTGGTTCAGTTACGAGTTGAAGGTGTCTCCGGCAGTGACCCGAGCGGCTTTGTATGCGGTCTACTGGGGGCCGGATGGCGGACGTGAGTTTGACATCCTCGTGGACGGTCAAGTGATCGCGACCGAAAAATTGCAAGGCGGCAAGGATGATTATTTCGGCGTGGAATATCCGCTTCCCAAAGGGCTGCTCGCGGGTAAGGAAAAAGTGACCGTGCGCTTTCAGCCGAAGCCGGGCGGGGTCGCGGGCGGCGTCTTCGACGTTCGCATTGTGAAAGCAAAATGAAGGTCCTCGTTTTCCGAGCCGAAACGGTGACTTGTCGCGACCGTATCATGCATTTTTCCCTCACGCGCGTTCTGTTGATCATAGGTCTGCTCGCGGTGCTCAGTGCGCCGGGACGCGGTCTTGCGCAGCCGCCAAGCGCCAACATTCACATCAACCTTGAGAAGGAACTCGCACCGGTTTCACCCGTGTTGCACGGCATCTTCATGGAAGAAATCAGCCACGCCTTTGATGGCGGCATCTATGCGGAGTTGATTCAGAATCGCAGTTTTGAGGAAGGCGTGTTGCCGCCGGGCATGAAGCTGGTGCGAAAGCCGGACGGTGGATTGAAAATGGAATTGGTGTCGCTGCCGGCCGGCGTGCCGACCAATCAATGGGACATTCCTTGGCCTTGGAATGGCAATTGTGGCTGGGACACGAACCGTGCGTTGATCGGTTGGTCGTTGCAGAATGAGGGAGGTGCCCACGGGACAATGCAACTCACCGAGGCACATCCGATGAATGCTGCGTCGTCACGTTCACTGGCCATGACGATCACTCCGTCCGAAACCTCTGACGGCCGGGTGGCATTGATCAACAGCGGTTATTGGGGCATCAACGCGCAGGCCGGCACCAACTATGCCCTGAAGTTCTATTTGCGGCCGGAGAGTTTTGCGGGATCAATCAGCGCCACGCTGGAATCAGAGAATGGCACGGTACTCGCGCGGCACGACTTCGGCGAGATCAAGCCCGCAGCGGCTTGGCAGCCATTCACCGCCACTCTCAAGGCGGAGGCGACGGATCCGCATGCCAGATTTGCGCTTTCTTTCCGAGGCAAAGGCGAGACGCAGATCGACTGGGTATCATTGTTCCCGCCCACTTACAAAAACCGGGCGAACGGTCTACGGCTGGATCTCGCGACCTACCTTGAAAAACTGAAACCGGCTTTCATTCGCTATCCGGGTGGCTGCTACGTGGAAGGGCTTTCGTGGGAATCCGCTCCGGATTGGCGGAAGATGGTTTGTCCACCAGAAGAACGCCCCGGCCAGTGGGGCTACTGGCAATATCGTTCCACCGATGGTTTCGGATATCACGAGTTCCTGGAATTTTGCGAAGATGTGGGTGCGGATGCCATGTATGTCGCGTTTTCCGGAATGACGGTGCATCCCGAAAACAACTGGCCGCTGGATTCGATTCAACCTGTGATTCAACGCACGCTGGACGCCATCGAATATGCGACCGGTCCAGCCGATTCCAAATGGGGTGCGGTCCGGTCCAAGATGGGCCATCCAAAACCGTTCCCGCTTAAATACGTGGAGATCGGCAACGAACATCCGCCGGCACTCTACGGCGATTACTACAAAAAATTCCGCGCGGCGATCAAAGCCAAGTATCCAAACATCACCGTGATCATGAGCATGTATTGGAGCGGGTTGAACCCGGGCGCGATCGCTCGCGCGGGTGACGAGAACATCGACATGGTGGACGAACATGCCTACCGCGACGCCGCGTGGATTCGGACCAACTTCGATTACTTCGACAAATATCCGCGCAAACCGTGGAGCATTTACGTCGGTGAATACGCGTCGCATCACGGCGGCGGCGATTGGTACGGCGGTCTGAGCGACTCGGTTTATTTGATGATGCTGGAACGCAATGGAGATCTCGTGAAAATGGCCAGCTACGCGCCGCTTTTCTGCAACGTGAACCGGCGGGATTGGGGCGTGAACCTGATCGAGTTTGATGCATCGCGCAGTTATGCCCACGCGTCTTATTACGTTCAGAAGGTCTTCGCCGAAAATCGTCCGGACGTGAATCTTGCCACTTCTGTGGAGGTTGAGCCGAAGCCCGATGGCGCGCGTCCGCTGCTGGCTGGCCAGTTTGGGCTGGGCGCTTGGAACACCCAAACTGAGTTCAAGGACCTGCGCATCTACGACGAGCACGATCGGCTGGTGTATTCCGACGACTTCAAATCCTTGGACCACTGGCAGACGCCTGGCAACGGCCAATGGAGCGTGGAGGACGGCGTCCTGCGCCAGAACGATCTCGGAAGTTCACCGGCGATGCTTCTGCTCAAAGCACCGGAATTGAAGACCGGCCGTGTCACCGTGAAAGCCCGCCGCATGGGCGGCAAGGAAGGCTTTCTGATGTTCTTCAATGCGGCAAATGCGGATCGTTTTCTATTCTGCAATTACGGTGCGGCGGGGAACACTTTCTCGGCGATTCAGGACCGTGGTGCGCCAGACGGTTGCGCATTCCGTGGCGGACGCAGCACGCCGGGCGCAATTGAGAATGATCGCTGGTACGATCTGAGTTTGACTGTGAGCAACGATCGGGCAGTCATGACTCTCGACGGCAAAACCGTTTCGGATGCCACAGTGGTGCACCTGCCTGAGGTCTTTGCCAACGCGGGCTACGATCGGAACGCAAAGGCAGTGGTGTTGAAGGCGACCAACTATGGCAGGCAGCCTGTCAGAGCTAACGTGGCGCTCGACGGGGCGGTAGAGGTGAGCGCTGCTGGATCGCGCGTCATACTGCAAGCCGATGGTTTCGATCGCGAAAACTCGCTGGATCAACCGCGGCGGATCATGCCGATGGAAGAGG
>JBQCEJ010000441.1:0-8645 GCA_051960355.1 Verrucomicrobiota bacterium
ATTTCGCAACCTGTTCCGGCATCAACATGCCTTTGTAAATCACCGTCTTGGACGACAGGATGGAAACGTAGAACCATTTTCCACCCGAAACCTTGCCACTGTAGCGAATGCGCTGCTCCGCGACTTTGCGAATGACGTAAAGCTTGCGTTCAAACACGGTGCTGTCCTTGCTCGCCGGATTGCGACCGATGAACACCTGAATCATGGAAGGCTAGGAGGCTATGGCTGTAATTACCAAAGAGCTATTGTACGTTGGAATATCGCGCCAGCCGATGAGCAACTGGCCTTCTTCACCGATGATTTTTGCCACTTCGGCCTTCGAGGATTCGCGTTCGGCTGGATCTTTCGACATGAACAACATGCCAACGCCGTATTCACCGAAAGGCGGGAGTTTGAAGCCCAGCTTTTCCGTCGCCTTGCTCAGAAAATCGTGCGGCGTCTGCATCAGGATACCCGCGCCGTCGCCGGTGTTCGTTTCACAGCCGCAGGCGCCACGATGATCGAGATTGACCAAGATTTGAAGGGCGTCCGTGATGAGCTGATGAGATTTCCGACCCTTCATATTGACGACGAACCCGACGCCGCAAGCGTCGTGCTCGAACTGCGGATCGTACAGTCCCTGTTTCTGTGGCGGCCCGAGTAAAACCTGTTGACCGCTCGGGTTTCCCATGTTGTTGCTGCTCATCGTTGTTCTCGAATTGGCTTCTGCTTGAATAAAATGACTAAAATTTTTATAGTCTTGGCGCAATTTATCCAAGTCCGCAATAGTTCATTTCAAATAATTCCGCCGTTGGCGGCGGGGGATTCTGAGAAAAATGCTCTAACCTGCAAGCAGAATTCAATCTAGCACGGAATGTGGTTGGAAAAAGGGGCTCTCCCAACGGAAGCAGCGGAAAATTTCTTCGGTTTTTTCCCGTGTCTCGGGATCAGAAGCATGAATGCCCGGGTCGAATCAGCCAACTTGGAGCCATTCCAGTGGCGGTGCTTTGATCCAGATCGCCCCCGGAATTGGTCCGTCGGATACCTCCAATCACAACCGGTTACCCTGCTGTGATCGGTCTCAAATTCGTGGTTGTAGATGTTTCAACCTTCCAATCGAAGCCTCACGGCGAGGTGTTCAATGCCTTGAGGGCCTTTTTGACATTATTGACCCGCAGGATCATCAAGCCCTTTTTCGCATTGGGCGGGGTCGCGCAGTAGGCATATTCAATGTTCACGTCGGCTTCCGCGAGACGATGCGCAATTCGGGCGAGCGATCCCGGTTTGTTATCGCCATCAATCATCAACACGTCATCTTCCACCACGAGCGTTCCGTGATCCTCAAAGATTTCGATGGCTTTGCGATAATCATCCACAACCATTCGAATCACGCTGTAATCAACCGTGTCGCTCATTGAGATCGCGTAAATGTTGATTTTGGCTTCCCCGAGACTGTCGGCCATGCGCGCCAAAGTTCCGGGACGATTATCGAGAAAAATGGCGAGTTGCTTGGTGATTTGCATAATCTGTTTTCTCCAGACGCCCGCGAGAAGGCTTTCTGCGCGGTTTGTTATTACAGGCTACGCGGAAAAATTACCACGCGCCCGGACGGTCGCCAAACCCAATTGTGCCGGTTTCCCGAAAACTTCTGGTCTGTGAATCGATCGGTGCTATTTTCCGGTCATGGGCCACCAAGCTGATCTTCGACGCCGCTGGCTGGGCGCTGTTTTCCTGGCAACCTCCTTGTTCATGCTCGTTGCAGGCGAAACCGTTCTGGAACGTCGCTTGAGCCAGAGCGCGTTCCTGACCTTCGTATACTGGACCGGCTGTTTTGCTTCGACCCTGCTGGCCATTTTTGTGGCGCTTCTGGATCTGGCGGTTGTCCGACGGCGCACCCGCGCGCAACAACGGGAGTTGCTGGATGAAACGCTGAACGAAATCATTCAGGACGAGAAAACCCGCGCCAAAAAGCCGGGCGACCCAAACCAGCCTTCCGAGTCCGCGTAGTTACGGAATCGAAAACGCTCTTTGTGAGTTGAAATCCGCTCAGGCTTGGGCTTAGCTTGCCCTGTCCCAAGAGTTGAATGAGTTCATCGGCCACCATCTCAGCCGTTGCCAAGCTCTCCGAACGTGAGCAAGACGCCCTGATTTGCCTGCTGGCCGATGAAGATCCCGGGATTTACCAGGTCGTCCGCGAACGCATCATTGCCAGCGGAAATGAAGCGGTGGAATGGCTCCGTCCGCATCGCCTCAGCAACGATCCCGTCCTGCGTCGGCACGCTCTGGACATCGTCAACCACTTCGACCGGCAACAGGCCGACACTCAATTTCTCTCGTTTTGTTTGAAGCACGGCGAGGACTTTGACCTGGAAACCGGCGCATGGTTGCTGGCCCGCACGACCCACCCGGAAATCAACGTCGCCGGCTATCAGGCGATGCTGGACGAATACGCCGAAGAAGCCCGCAGCAGAACTCTGCTGGTATCCAGCGCGGAAGAAAAGCTGAACGCCTTCAACGATTATCTGTTTGGCGAACTCCGCTTCTCGGGCAACGTGGTGCGCTATTACGAGGCGGCGAACAGTTATTTGAACCGCGTGCTCGATCGACGCACAGGGAACCCGATCACTCTCAGCCTGTTTTATATGCTCGTGGCCCGGCGGTTGGGAATGCCTGTGATCGGAATTGGCATGCCGGGACACTTCATCTGCCGTTTTCAAACCAGCTCCGATGAGATTTACATCGACCCGTTCAATGCCGGGCAGTTGTTGAGCAAGGCCGATTGCATCCAGTATCTCCATCGGGGCAACTACAACCTGAGCGACGATTTTCTTGCCCCGGCAACAGCGCGGCGGATTTTTCTCCGCATTTGCAGCAATCTGCACCAGATCTACACCGAAGCGGAGAAGGCGGACGAAGTCACCCGGTTCCAGCGCTATCTGATCGCTCTGGCCCGTTAGTCTGGCAAGACGCGCCATTGCCACCGCGCGATCAGCGGATCGATTCGCACCAGGAGGAAATACGCCCAATGCTGTTTGATCCGACGCCACAGCGTGCGCGATTGGCGCCAGGCTTCGTGAGTGATCGGCAGGCTGTGCTTCAGATTGTTGGCAAAAAAGGAGCGGGCCTGTTCCGAAATGGTTTTGCTCTGAATGCGGATCATCAATTCGTAGTTAATCTGAAGACTGCGCTGATCCAGATTGGCGGAACCGACATAAACCACGTCATCCACAACAATCAACTTCGCGTGCAGAATCTGCGGCTGATATTCGTAAATTTCCACGCCGCTTTTCAGAAAACGCCGGTACAAACTGCGGCCTGCCAGTTGCGAGACCAACACGTCTGACTTGCCGGCCAGAATCAACTGCACTCGTCCACCCCGATGCACCACCCGCGTCAAGGCGCGGCGCAAACGCCAGGGCGGCAGAAAATACGCCACCACGATTTTCACATCGCGCGCATGGCTCAGATCCTTGATCAACGAGCGCCGGATCGGGCTTGGTCCCCTGCCCGGCCCGCTGAAAAGAATCTGCTCTTTAGGCCAGGTGACGGAACGCTTCGCATCGAAACGTCGCAATCGCATGAAGCGCTTATGCCGAAACTCTGCCCGCGCAAACATCTCCTCACAGGACGCCGCAAGCTGCGCCACCAGCGGTCCAGCCAACTTCAATCCCACATCACACCAACCGCACGTCACGCCGTCGCCTTCGTATTCCGGAGCAATATTGAACCCGCCGATAAACGCCACCTGCTCATCACACACCAGCAACTTGCGATGATTCCGAATCGACCTGCGATGCAAGACGATTGGATTGACAACACGAACATCCACACCGACGCTACGCAGCGGTTCCCAAAAAGCCGCCGCCAAACCGATGGAACCCAGACCGTCAATCATCACCCGCACCACCACGCCGCGCTGATGCGCCAACAGTAGCGCGTCACGAAAGCGTTCGCCCAACCGGCTGGCGCTGAACGTGTAGGTTTCCAGCGAAACCGAAACCCGGGCGGCATCAATTGCCGACAGCATCGCAGGAAAAATTTCATCCCCGCTGCAAAGCCAATTGTAAGTAGCGACTTCCTGAACGGCTGACATGCCAGAAGAAGATATTTCGCCTGAACGACATTTTCAATTGCGGTAAAGCCCGCAGTGATCGTCCCAATCGATCAACCGGAATACTGCGAGGTAGGCTGGATCCACCGAAGTCGGCGCACAAAAATAAGTTCTAATATTCGGCAGCTTGGTGCATCTATACAGTGTGCGCTTCGTTCTAAACGTCCTTGTGGCCGCGTTGTTCTGCCTGACCTCGGTAGCGAAGGCAGCGCATACCCAAGCCGACTTGCTCCTCTCCAGCAAGATCGCCAAACCGGGTGATACGGTCCTCGCAGGCATTCACCTGCGCATGGATCCGGAGTGGCATACCTATTGGAAAAACTCCGGCGCGTCGGGAATTCCCACCACGCTTGCATGGACTTTGCCGCCGGGCATCACCAATGACTCGATCGAATGGCCCACGCCGAAGAAATTGCCGCCCGACGAACTCACGACCTACATCTACGACAACGAAGTCGTGCTCATCGTTCCACTTCATCTGTCGTCCGATCTGAAACCCGGTTCCTACACGCTCAAAGCCAAGGCGTCCTGGCTTGAATGCAAAGAACAATGCCTTCCCGGCGATGCGGAACTGCAAGCCGTTTTGACGGTTGGCTCAGAAAGCAAACCGTCGGCCAAGGCGAATCTCATTCAAACCTGGCAGAGCAAGCTGCCCAAACAATCAGCCGACTTGAACGTCCGCGCCGGCTGGGAAAAACCGATCTCCGACAAACTGCGCCCAGTCGTGCTGGAGTGGAATTCGCCTCATGATGTCAGCGACGCCGACTTCTATCCGCTGGCCAGTGACGGTTTTGAAGTTCAAGGAGCGACGGAACGCCTGCCGGCCGAAGCGGGCAAGATTCGCCTGCGCAAGCTCGTTAGTAAATTTCAAGGTGACTGGCCGAAGCAGTTGTCCGGCGTGCTGGTTCAAACTGCCATAGCGCGAACCGGCTATGAAATCACGGTCCCGATCTCAAAGCAGGCGCCAGAGGGTTCATTGACCGCCCTTGAATTCACCGCAAGTCCGGCCAGCAACGGCCTCACACAGCCGCTCTGGAAAATGCTGCTCTACGCCTTTGTCGGCGGACTCATCCTGAACATCATGCCGTGCGTGCTGCCGGTGATTGCGCTGAAGATCCTTGGCTTCGTCGGCGAAGCGCGCAACGCTCCGAAACAGGTTCGCAAGCTCGGCCTGATTTACGGTTTGGGCGTGCTGGTTTCGTTTCTGGCGCTGGCAGGTCTGGTCATTGCAGTCAAAGCCGCCGGGCACAAAGCGGGTTGGGGAATGCAGTTTGGCAATCCGCAGTTCCTCGTTGTGCTCACCGTGCTGGTAACGCTCGTCGCCCTGAATCTATTCGGGCTTTTTGAAATCAATCTTGGCGGCAAAGTCATGGGCGCTGCCGGCAATGCGGCTTCCCGGCATGGATCGGCGGGAGCGTTCTTCAACGGGATTCTGGCCACGGTTTTGGCCACGCCTTGCACGGCGCCATTTCTCGGTGCGGCCCTCGGGTTCGCCTTTGCGCAGTCCGCGCTGATTATCGCGCTCATTTTCCTGACCGTCGGCGTTGGGCTGGCATTTCCGTATGTGATTTTGAGCTGGCAACCGGCCTGGTTGAAATTTCTGCCAAAACCCGGTGCCTGGATGGAACGCTTTAAGATTCTGATGGGCTTCCCGATGCTCGCAACCGCAGTCTGGCTTTTCAGTTTGATCCCACTGCATTACGGCAAGCGTTCCTGGTGGTTGGGAATTTTTTTGGTGATCGTGGCCCTGGCGGCCTGGATTTACGGCGAATTTGTTCAACGCGGCCGCACACGTCGCGGACTGGCGCTGGGCATTTTCGCCGCTTTGCTGATCGGCGGTTATTTCTACACCGTTGAAGGGGAATTGAACTGGCGTGAGCCCGCCAGAACCGAGAACGCGGGTTCGCTGAAGGAATCGGAATCTGGAATCGATTGGCAGCGTTGGAGCCCGGCGGCGGTGATGCAGGCCCGGGCGCAAGGCCATCCGGTGCTGGTGGATTTCACGGCGGACTGGTGTCTGACCTGTCAGGCCAATAAGAAGATCGCCCTCGAAATCCCGTCGGTGCAGGCGAAACTGAAAGCAATCAATGCGGTGGCCCTTCTCGGCGATTACACGCATTTGCCTGACGAAATCACGACGGAGCTGAATCGCTACAACCGCGCGGGTGTGCCGCTGGTGCTGATTTTCCCGAAGGCCGCTGACGCACCACCGATCGTGCTGCCTGAACTGCTGACGCCCAACATAGTCCTCGACGCTTTGGAGCGGGCGGCGCGTTAGTTCTGTAAGCTGCCGGGGGTTCCCGACGGTGGAACAAAAAAACCCGCCGTTTTGGCGGGCTTTCGCTTCTTCAATTTTCAAGCGAACGGCCTAGCTTTTCTCCTCAATCAACTCACGCCGCGCGCCGCTCAAAAGCTGGTCCACAAAACCCGTCGTATAAACACCACGACGGAAATTCGGATCCTGCAGAATCGCCTGTTGGAACGAGATCGTCGTCTTGACGCCCGTGATCATGTATTCGCTCAAGGCGCGGCTCATCTTGTCCATCGCTTCCCGGCGATCTTTGCCGTAGGTGATCAGCTTGCCGATCATGGAGTCGTAGTGAGACGGAATCGTATAACCGGCGTAAGCATGCGTATCCACCCGGACTCCGCGTCCACCAGGCTGGTAATACATTTCAATGCGGCCGGGGCTAGGACGGAAATCATCGAACGGATCTTCGGCATTGATGCGGCATTCAATGGCGTGGCCTTTGAATTCAATGTCGCTCTGCTTGTGCCGAAGCGGTTCACCCATCGCGATCATGATCTGATAGCGCACCAGATCGATGCCGGTGACTTCTTCGGTGATCGGATGCTCCACCTGAATGCGTTTGTTGACTTCGAGGAAGTAATACTTGCCCTTCTCGTCCACGATGAACTCCACCGTTCCGGCATTGGTATAATGAGCCGTCTCGCACAGTTTCACTGCGGCTTTGCCCATTTCCTTGCGCAGGCTCTTGAACTTGTTGTCGATCAAGGGCGAAGGCGTTTCTTCCACGACCTTCTGGTTGCGCCGTTGAACGGAGCAATCGCGTTCGCCCAGATGGATGACGTTGCCGCGGCCGTCTCCCAAGATTTGGAATTCGATGTGATGCGGGTTCTCGATGAACTTCTCGATGTAAACGCCGGAATTGCCAAAGCACTTTTCCGCTTCGGTCCGCGCCGTGTGATAGCCTTTGACCAAGGAGATGTCATTGTGAGCGACACGCATGCCGCGACCACCCCCGCCGGCGATGGCCTTGATCATCTCGGGATATCCAATTCGCTTGGCGACCGTCAGAGCCTCCTGCTCGTTTTCCACGACGCCTTCCGATCCTGGAGGTGTCGGCACGCCCGCCTTTTTGGCCAGCGCACGGCTGACGGCTTTGTCTTCGAGGGCGTTCATGGCGCGGGAACTAGGGCCGATGAACCGGATATTGCAGCTTTCGCAAACGTCAGCGAAATGCGCGTTTTCAGAGAGAAATCCGTAACCTGGATGAATCGCATCCACATCCGTGATTTCGGCGGCGCTGATTAAACGATCGATCCGCAAATAGCTCTCGTTGGCCGGCGCTTTACCAATGCAAATGGCCTCGTCCGCCAATTGGACGTGCATGGAATTGGCATCGGACTCGGAGTAAACGGCCACGGTGCGGATGTTCAGTTCCTTGCACGCACGGATAATGCGCACGGCGATTTCTCCGCGATTAGCTACCAGAATTTTTTCAAACATGCAGTCTCAGGAAGTTTTCGACGCCAGCAACCCTGCTCGCGCAAGGGTTCAGGCCGGGCGCAATTTGAAGAGCGGCTGACCGAACTCCACCGGCTTGGCGTTGTCGATCAGTATCTGGCTGATCACGCCTTTGGCCTCGGCTTTGATCTCATTCATCACCTTCATGGCTTCGATGATACAGACCACGGTGTCGGGATTGACCTCGGTGCCAACTTCGACGTAGGCAGCCGACTCAGGGGAGGGAGAACGGTAAAAGGTACCGATCATCGGCGATTTGATCTCCACGTCGGTTGACGTCGGCAAGGCGGGAGCAGGCGCACCACCGGCACCACCAGTGCCGCCGGGAAGGGCGGGCGCGGGCATGTAAGCGACGACTGGAGCTTCGTCATAAAGCGCTGCGCCGCCATTACCATTGCCACCGCGCTTCAGCTTGATTTTGAAATCCTGTTTTTCCAGTTCAAACTCCGAGACGGAGTTCTTCTTCATCAGGTCGATGATGGCTTTGATGTCTTTTAGGTCCACAGAGCTTTAGTTTTTAAATGGGTTACCCGTTAGTGTCTCGGTTCTGATAAGCAAAAAAGCAGCAGCCGGATTGTCGACTCTGCTCGGGTTCAATTTCAATTCCGAGGAAGATAAAGGCGTCAAAAATGAGCGTCAAGGATTAAACAGGGAACAGAAAGGACCCGTAAAATGCATCCAAAATAGCGAATTCAAGTCGACTTTTTACTCACGTTAACGCTACATGAAGCCTCAACCGCCAGAATGTAAGAATAAACACCAAAACCCACAATTTGCCCACAGCAA